>JAZNHX010000184.1:0-17637 GCA_045577115.1 Faecalimonas sp.
GATTTCGTATAGAACCTTGTAAGGACGATACACCTCTATTTGTTAGAGATTCAATGCAGAATCCTATGGTAGAACCAAAAGAAACTGCGAGTGACAATTTGCTTGAGGATTTAGATTGCTTAATCAACCTTTCGGAAGATGATAAATTCATATATAAAATTTGGTTAATAGCGAGTATGAACCCAATTATCAATACTCCTATTCTGTACTTATTAGGAAAGGCAGGCAACGGAAAGAGCTTTATGCAATATGTACTCAATGACTTACTCGACCCAAGCAAGCGAGGATTGGTAAATTGGGATGATGCAAGTATGAAAGAGATTTCCATTGCACTCGACCGCTCGTATGTGGTGAATTATGACAATGTATCAAAAATCAAGCAGCAACGTAGCGATTTGCTTTGTCAGTCGGTTACTGGAGGCAATAGTAGTTATCGTAAATTATATAGTGATAACGAAGAAATTAGTTATAATCTCCGTTCCAGAGTGACAATTTCTAGTATAGAAAACTGTATTGTACGTGATGACTTAGCACAACGAACTTTATTTTTGAATGTTCCTGTTATTAGCAGAAAATCAAGAATAAATGAAACCGAAATCAAAGAAATGTATGAGGAACGTAAAGCAGGTATTCTTGGGGATATGTTAAATATACTTTCAATGGCATTGTCTATGTATGATGAATGGAAAGATAATCATCAATCATATCATCGGTTGGCTAGTTTTGAAATATTTGGCTCTTTAATTGCATACATTTTGGAGGAAGATGAAGGATATGAGCGATTTAAACAGATTATGCGAGAGAAACACATGCAACAAATATTTTTAGATGAACAAGAAGCGTTGTTTATGGCAAGCATGCTGACGGCTGTGTTTGAAGAAGGAGAATCCTCATATAAGGGTAGTACTAAACGATTATATGACATAACTGTAGAGTGGATTACAGAATCTCCGGATTGTGAAAATCCTGATAGTGAGATTATGAATTATGACAAATTCAGTAAAATGATTCGCAGACATAAGGAAGACTTTCTTGTGTTGGGTTATGAGGTGGGATTCTATCGGATTACAGACAAAAATGTTTCAGGTGTAAAAATAAAGAAACTCAAAGACGACAATATTATTTGATAAAACGTAGGAATAAATGATTTTAAATACAAATGTTGAAAGAGTATAGTAATTTGGGAATATGATTTAAATTATTTCTTAAATGCTAGTTTTAAAATTTTCTTAAACCTCGTATTTCTATATATATCTATTTGATTAAACCATTTAAGCGGATTTTAAATTTTAGCTTAAATGGTTTAAATCATTTTTATGTGTAATTAATTTTTTGTTAAACTAATTTGCTCAAAAGGATTTACTTTTTCTTGCTTATCGTAAATAATTAAATTCATCAGAGAAATAGTATTAAGCACTCGCAAGATTAAGGCATAGGAAACTGGAATCTTACGAGTGTAAAGCTGTTAAAATCTTACGAGTATTAAATGTAATATTGTAATTTACAGTGGTTTATGCGGATGTGGCGGAACTGGCAGACGCGCTAGACTTAGGATCTAGTGGGAGACCGTGCAGGTTCGATTCCTGTCACCTGCATCTCCAAAACAACACTCAGATTTGAGTGTTGTTTTTTGTTGTTGTTACATGTTATAATGGCAAAAGATACTATATCTACCGGAGTGAGAGATGAAGATAAAGGTAATTAATAAAAAATACGAAGAAGTACTTGCACTTCCAAAAGCGAAGCGTTTTAAGCCGATGAAACAACATTTGTTTTTCCGACTCATACTGCGCATCGCATCGAGTTTTGATTTATGGGCGACACATTTTAAGTGTCGTAAAATAGGGATGGACAAACTGGGAAAGGATGAGCCTTGCCTAGTTCTTATGAATCATTCCAGTTTTATTGATTTAGAGATTGTTTCTACCGTTATGTTTCCTCGCAGATTCAGTATTGTTACCACATCAGATGCGTTTGTGGGCCTTTATTGGATCTTGCGTTTGATTGGCTGTATACCGACGAAGAAGTTTATTGCGGATACGAATCTTATTCGTGATATGTTATATGCAGTGAAGGAACTGAAAAGTTCTGTCGTTATGTATCCGGAGGCGAGCTATAGTTTTGACGGTACGGCTACTCCACTTCCTGACAGCATAGGAAGATTAGTAAAAATGCTTGGCATTCCTGTTATTATGATTCGCACATATGGAGCGTTTTCGAGAGACCCACTCTATAACGGACTGAGGCGTCGTAAGGTGGATGTGTCAGCGGATATGAAGTATCTTCTTTCTGCAAAAGAGGTTGACGAAAAGTCGGCGCAGGATATTGGTGATATCATTAATCAAGAATTTGCGTTTGACAATTTTAAATGGCAGCAGGAGAATCAGATTGCGATAAGGGAGCCATTCCGTGCGGAAGGTTTGAATCGTGTTCTGTATAAATGTCCGCATTGTATGACAGAAGGTGAAATGACGGGTGAGGGCAGTATGATTCGCTGTAATCACTGCGGAAAGCAGTATGAACTGACTGAATATGGATTTATGAAAGCACAGCAGGGGGAGACAGAATACGACCATATTCCTGACTGGTATGATTGGGAAAGAGCATGTGTTCGCAAGGAACTGGAAGACGATACCTATCACTTGATGGTTGCGGTTGACATTTGCATGATGGTTGATACAAAAAGCATTTATCGTGTGGGAGAAGGCATTTTGGAACACAGTAAAGAAGGCTTTCATCTGACAGGATGTGAAGGGCAACTGGATTACTCTCAGAAACCACTGGCATCTTACAGCCTCTATTCCGATTACTACTGGTATGAAGTCGGAGATGTAATATGTATCGGAGACTCCAATGCACTTTATTATTGTTTCCCAAGAGATTGTGGGGACATTGTGGCAAAGACGCGTCTTGCAACAGAGGAACTTTATAAAATGGTAAAGAAGGAGAATGTTCATGGAAAAATTGAATTCAATTTATGCAAAGACCTATAATTTTGTCTATTTGCGAGCAAAGACCATTCTGAAAAAAGAAGAAGATATTCAGCAGCTTATGAAAGAGGTATATTTGAAAGCAGTCGCTGAAGATGTGCAAGAAACGAAACTCTTTGAATGGCTTGGGAAACAGGTTTACGTTTTGGGATGCGCCAAGTTCCGCAAAAAGAAAGCGCGTGAGGCGGAACTTCTTGAACTGGACAAACAGATGTATTCGGCACAGGAATCGATGGATCGGGATACGACAAAAAAGGTGATTGGTGAGACGCTAGAGGATTTACCGGATATGTATCAGGCAACGCTCTATGCATGTTACTACGACCATCTGCAGATAAAGGAAGTTTCCGCAATTATGGGATATAGTGTGGGAACCATTATCAATCGATTAAACTATGTACATAAATATTTGGAGAAAACACTTGAGAATTACAAGGAAGAGAATGGTATTGACGTACAGTTCTCGGTAGAGATGGTTTATGAAGCACTACGCGATTGGTCGGCAAATAATCAACTCAACGAGCAGGTTGCTCAAAACATCTATGCGGCAATTTGTAGGGAATTAGGTAAAGTGGCGGAAAGCGGTGCGATAGAAGCCGGAGTTGCAGGTGCGAATTGCAAAATGCATCAGGCAGAGGCGGGTGATGTCAGTGCTGTCTGTCAAGAACTTGAAGCGCACCTTCTAAAAAAGAAACCGGACAAGAAGCAGCTTGTACTTTTTACAGCGGGAGCAGTTCTTATACTGCTCGCACTGGCAGGCATCTTGGTGCTTGGTAAAGCAAAGAAGCAAGATGATCAAAAAGAGAACGAGCCTCCGATAGAACAGGGTGCACATGTTGATCCTGACTTGGAAGGGGATGATGTGCAGAATGACGCAGATGTCACCGAAGAATCGGGTAACAACGAGGATACAATTACGTCGGATGCAGAATATATTTTGCCAGAGAGCGATAAGGAGAAACTCACCAGAGCGGATTTAGAAGGACTTACTAAAGAACAACTTCGTCTGGCTAGAAATGAAATCTACGCAAGGCACGGAATGATCTTCGGTGTGAGTGACTTGGATAACTACTTTGCAACACAGTCATGGTATAAGCCGACGATATCTTTTAAAGATTTCGACAACAAAGTGGAGATGTCAATTGTCGAGGAACAGAATATTATCTTAATCCAGCAGGTTGAAAAAGAGAAGTAAAACCACTTCTCTTTTTTTGTGTTTTATGATATAATACATTCGTTGTACATTGGTAACTGAATATAGTTGCATTTTTATTGCAGACATTTAATTTCTCTTCTAGCGCCAGGACCTGTATGTGGCAGGTTGACGAGGAAAAGGGTTATCGAACTTTCGGCGGGTGCCCTTTCGTGTATCCCAGCACGAATATATCGACAAATATGCGGGAGACTGCAAAACAAAATCGATATAATGGGAAACTATTGGATAGAATGAAAATAGAATGATAGTAAATGAAAGTTGAGGAATTAATATGTGTGGAATAGTTGGTTATACTGGAGCAAAAGGAGCGAGTGAACTTTTGCTCAGTTCATTAGAATTGTTGGAGCATAGAGGATATGACAGCGTAGGTATTGCTTGCAGAGATAGCGAGACTGACGAGGTATGTATTCAAAAATGCGTAGGAAGAGTGCGTGATTTGAGAATGGAATGTGAAGCAAATCCAGTTCTTTCTACATGTGGTATTGGACACACCAGATGGGCAACACACGGCGGAGTATACAAGAAAAATGCGCATCCGCATCAATGTGGAAAAGTAACATTAGTTCATAACGGTATCGTGGAGAATTACCGCGAACTAATTGAGGATTACAATTTACAGAATGTACTTCAATCAGAGACGGACACAGAAGTAGTAGCTGCATTAATGGATGTTTATTATGAAGGAGATGCAGAAGCGGCAATTAAGCAGGTAGTGCGTAAATTGAAGGGTACGTTTGCACTTGTTATGATGTTTGAAGACCAGCCGGGAGTAATCTATGCGATCCGCAATGTCAGCCCAATCGTAGTTGCAAAATGTGAGGATGGTATGATGCTTGCATCAGATTTGACAGCGCTTGGTAACTTTACGAAAGAATACTTTGTAATGCCGGAGTATTCTATTTTGAAATTAGAGCCAAATGCAATGAGTGTGACAGACTTAGAAGGTAATGCTGTAGAACCTGAGATTCTGAAATTGGACTGGAAAGTCAGCGGTCTTGGAAAGAATGGTTATCCTTTCTACATGGAGAAAGAGATTATGGAGCAGCCAAACGCATTTTATGAGACAATCAAAAACAGAATTGCGAATGGTCTTCCAGACCTTTCAGGTGATAATGTTCCAGATCATGTTTTGACAGATTGCAAGAGAATCTGTATCGTTGCGTGTGGAACTGCAATGCATGTTGGACTTATTACGCAGGCATTAGTAAAATCTGTTCTCCAGATGCACATCGATGTAGAACTTGCATCAGAATATATGTATTCTGATCCGGTTATTGATGAAGACACATTGGTTATCGCAGTATCTCAGTCAGGCGAGACTGTGGATACTTTGGAAGCAGTGAAGTATGCTAAATCACGTGGTGCAAAATGTATGGCTGTGTTAAATGTACGTGGTTCATCCATTTCACGAGTATGTGATTACGTTCTTTACACAGAGGCCGGTCCGGAGATTGCAGTGGCAAGTACAAAAGCATACACAACACAGCTTGCTGTTATGTTTATGCTGGTTGCTAAGATGGCACAGCTTCGTGGAGCACTCACAGAAGAGGAAGTGAAAGCATACGTTGCAGAACTTCAGAAAGTTCCGGAAAAGATGAAAGACATTCTTGATAGAAGAAATGAAGTTCATTTGGTTGCGAAGGAAGTGTTAGAAGCCAAAGATTTATTTATGATTGGTCGAGGAATGGATTATTCAATTCTGTTAGAGGGTTCATTGAAACTCAAAGAAGTTTCTTACATTCACTCAGAGGCATATGCTTCCGGTGAGTTAAAACATGGACCAATTGCTCTTATTACAGAAGGCATTCCTGTAGTTGCACTTGTAACACAGAGCAGGATCATGTCAAAAGAATTGTCAAACATTAAAGAAGTAAAAGCGCGTGGTGCAAACGTGGTGCTCTTCATCAAGGAAGAATTGGCTGCACAACTCAAAGAAGATTACAACGTAATCACTCTTCCAGATTTGGAAGATAAATTCATGGTATTCCCATCTGTTGTAGCTTTACAATTGTTGGCATACTATGTGTCTTCGGACAAAGGATTTGATGTAGATAAGCCGAGAAATCTTGCAAAAGTAGTAACGGTAGAATAAAAAATAAGAAAATAAAAGTTGGGAAATTGATTGTCTGCAAAACAATGTACAAAATGTCAGAAAATTTAAAAGTATTTTTAAAAAATGTATTGACAAATAAAAACACTGTGATATAATGACAGTAAGAAAAGAACAAAAGAGAAAGAAAACAGAAAAATAAATATAAGGAGGACGGACCACCAAAAGCGTAAATTAAAATTCAAAAGTATGGTTTTAAAAGGAGATACGAAAAATGATTGAACCAACAAATTAAAAAGGAGTATCAATTGTAAAGAAAATTGATACTCCTTTTTTAATGCGGATAACAGGACTTGAACCTGCACCGAGAAACCCCGACTAGAACCTGAATCTAGCGCGTCTGCCTATTCCGCCATATCCGCTAACAAAACGTATTCTATCATAAAAAAGAGTGTATCGCAAGTACAAAATATGTTAAAATAATAGTAAGGTTGGATAACCAATCGGAGAAGTATTAGGGAGCATTATAATATAGAAGATTTATGAACGGAAAATCAAAGTACAAATTAGGAAATACATTATTATTATCGGCAAAAATAGGAATCGGTGCGAGTGTTGCGATTTACATTGCAGAGTTGTTGAATCTTCAGTATGCAACGTCAGCCGGAATTATTACTTTATTGACGCTGATTACGACGAGATGGGGTACATTTCGGTTGTCGGTGCAACGCCTCCTTACCTATGTTGCAAGCGTAATAATCTGTTGGCTGGTGTTTAGTATTGTTCCAAGTATGTGGATTGAGTATGGTGTGTTTTTATTTCTGGTTGTATTGATGACAGAGTGGCTTGGATGGAAAGGGACTCTCTCAGTTAATGCAGTTATAGGAACCCATTTTTTGACAACACAAGATTTTTCTATGAAGTTTGTAATGAATGAATTGTTGTTAGTTGTAATCGGAATCACGATAGCGATTATTCTGAATCTGTTCCATATTAATAGTACACATGAAAATGGAATTATCCACAGCATGAGACATGTGGAACATGAGATGAAGAAGATTCTCGAAGAAGTGGCCGGATATCTGATGCAGCAGTCTACCGGTGCAAACGCATGGGATGATGTGATTAAACTAGAAAAGGAATTGGAAGAGTATGTAGAACTGGCATCGGAGTACCATCATAATACATTTCAAGCATATCAGGATTATTATGTCGCATATTTCGAGATGCGTATGAAACAATGCGGAGCACTCCATAACTTGCATTCTGAGATGAGGCGCATGCGGCAGATGCCAAAGCAAGCGCATATTGTTGCCGACTTTATTCTAGATATTACTAAGTATTTAACGGAGATGAATGATCCAAAGAAACAGATTGAACAGTTAGAAATCACGTTAGAACACTTGCGAAATGAACCGTTGCCGGAGACGCATGAGGAGTTTGAGGCAAGAGCAGAACTTTACCACGTGCTTATGGATTTGGAAGAGTTTCTTCTATATAAGAAGCGATTTGTGGAAGAGATTGACGAGACACAATTTCGTGTGTATTGGAAACAGGAGATAGAGGGGAAATAAGCCCCTCTATTTACATATTCCGCATCCTAGGTTGCATCCAGTTGGTGTTCCTGCGCATCCGCCCATTGCGGTTTCTCTCAGTTCAAACGGAAGACTTCTTCCGACGCGTAGCATGGCATCTGCCATTTCATCAAATGGGATATGGTGTTTTATACCACTTAGTACTAATTCTGCAGACGTAATCGCATTTGCCACACCAATGGCATTTCTGCTTTGACAAGGAGACTCAACAAGGCCAGCAATTGGGTCGCAGACAAGACCGAGTAGGTTAGAGAGTGCAAAGGTTGCAGCATCCAGACACATTTCCGGAGTTCCGCCCATAATCTCTACAAGTGCACTTGCTGCCATTGCGCTGGCTGCACCGACTTCTGCCTGACATCCTGCTTCAGCACCCGACACGGATGCATTTCGCATCAGAAGATATCCAATGGCACTTGCGTTTACAAGACCTTTGCATAACATTTCATCATCTATGTTGTGCTCGTCGGCGAGCGCTAGGAGTACACCTGGTACAACTCCGGAAGAACCGGCAGTAGGAGCTGCCACGATAAGTCCCATAGAAGCATTTATTTCTAGTACCGCCATGCTGTAGGAGATGGCTTTCGAGAGCATGGAACCTGCGACGCACTCTGAAGTTTTCCTGTGCTCAGCAACCTGCTTCGCTTCGCCACCAATGAGTCCGCCGATAGATTTGCCCGGACTTACGAGTGGTTTGGTTGCAGCCTGCTTCATAATTGATAAAACTTTTTGTAATTTTGTATCTACTTCATCTATAGAAAGATTGCCGGTGGTAGTCTCTCTAAGTTTCATAATGTCAGAGATAGGAGCATTCATTTCCTGACATTTCTTTAATAAATCTTTTCCATTATAAAAATCCATATCAGTATCCTCCTACAGTTGAATCAACATCAGATTATTAACATTTGGGTTCGTGCGAATCTTATCCAAAACTTCTTCTGGAATATTTTGGTCAGATTCGACAACAGTATAAGCGCTGGCACCTTTCTTCTCGCGGAACAGACGCATAAATGCAATATTCACTTCTTGCTCGCTGAGTGCCTGTGTGATGTGAGCGACTACGCCAGGCTTGTCCTGCTGATGTACAATCAGTGTGCTGTACTCGCCGGTGAACTCCACATCGATGTTGTCAATGCGAACAATCTTCATCTTGCCACCACCGATGGATTCGCCGCGAACAGACAGTGTGTGTCCGTTTGCACCGATAATATCAATATCCGCAGTGTTCGGATGATTGGTAACGGTTGTTTCATCTATTATATAATCATATTCCACGCCCATCGCTTCTGCGTGGGCAAAGGCATCGCGTATGCGTTCGTCATCTGTCGCAAAGCCGAGAATACCTCCGAGCAGTGCGCGGTCAGTTCCGTGTCCACGGTAGGTTTTGGCAAAGGAACCGTACAGAGTAAATGTGACTTTCTGTATTGGTTCCGGAAACATCTTTCTCGCCATCAGAGCGATGGAGACTGCGCCGGCTGTATGAGAACTGGATGGTCCAATCATATTTGGTCCAATCACATCGAAAATACTTAAAAAGTTCATAGACATATCCCCCTAGACTTTTTCTAAAGATAGTATAACAAGAATGTAGCGGAAAAAAAAGGTATGTGTTATACTTTTTTTATAATTTTGTTCAAAAATGGTCGGAGAAAAAGATGAGAATACAAGGTTTACAAAAATTAACTCTATTAGATTATCCGGAACACACAGCTTGCACGTTGTTTACAGCCGGATGTAACTTCCGCTGTCCGTTCTGCCACAACGCATCGTTAGTGGTGGACATACCAAAAGAAGCAGAGATAAGCGAACAAGAATTCTTTGCATTTTTACAGAAACGAATCGGAATCTTGGATGGTGTCTGTGTCAGCGGTGGTGAGCCACTTCTGCAACCGAATATCGAACAGTTTATCCGAAAAATAAAAGACATGGGTTTTGCGGTAAAGTTGGATACGAACGGAAGTTTTCCAGACAAACTGATTCATTTGGTGGAGAGTGGACTTGTGGATTATGTTGCAATGGATATCAAGAACAGTCCGGAAACCTATGCTTTTACGGCAGGGACAGAAACACTAGATATTGTGTCTGTTAAAAGAAGTGTTTCATATTTAAAAGAAGGTCACGTGCCGTATGAATTCCGCACAACTGTGGTGAAACATTACCACTCTAAGGAAAGTTTTGAAGAGATTAGCCGATGGCTTGCAGGAACAGAAAAATATTTTCTGCAGAATTTTGTGGATTCAGGAGACTTGATTGGGAAGAACACCAGAGGATGCAGTGAAGAAGAAATGAAAGAGTTCTTGCAAGTTGTTCAGAAATATATACCTTCTGCAAGACTTCGTGGAATGTAAAAATATCAACAAGATGTTGTGTCTTAACAAGAATAAAAAAGCACAATATCTTGTTGTTTTTTGTATTGACGAACACTATTTATAGTGCTACAATTGTCAAGCAGGGGATTGGAGTATGGAGGAAGAAAGAAATGTACCAGGTAAAGAAAAGAGACGGGAAGATTGCAGAATTCAATCTGCAAAAGATTTCGATAGCGATTACAAAAGCATTCGAAGCAAAAGAAATTGAAACACACTCGGACATTATTGACATGCTGGCACTCAAGGTTACAGCAGATTTCTCAACAAAGATTAAGGACGGCTTTGTTCGTGTGGAAGACATTCAGGACAGCGTGGAGTCTGTACTGATTCAGGCAGGATATGGCGAAGTTGCGAAGGGCTATATCTTGTATCGTAAACAGAGAGAAAGAATTCGTAACATGAAGTCTACAGTTCTCGACTATAAAGAGATTGTGGATAACTATGTAAATGTCAACGACTGGCGTGTAAAAGAGAACTCTACAGTTACATATTCTGTAGGCGGTCTTATACTCAGCAACTCAGGTGCGATTACAGCAAACTACTGGCTATCTGAGATTTATGATGAGGAAATCAGCAACGCACATAGAAACGCAGACATTCACATTCATGACTTGTCAATGTTGACAGGTTACTGTGCAGGATGGTCATTAAAACAACTGATCCAGGAAGGATTAGGGGGAGTTGTTGGAAAGATTACATCTGCACCTGCAAAACATTTATCAACACTTTGTAACCAGATGGTTAACTTTTTAGGTATTATGCAGAATGAATGGGCAGGGGCACAGGCCTTTTCATCATTCGATACATATCTTGCACCATTTGTAAAAGTGGACAACCTAAACTATGAACAAGTGAAAAAATGTGTGGAATCATTTGTATATGGTGTTAATACACCAAGCCGTTGGGGAACACAGTCTCCGTTTACCAATATCACATTGGACTGGACAGTTCCAAACGACCTTGCAGAACTTCCTGCAATCGTTGGCGGCAAGGAGATGGGTTTCAAATACAAAGACTGTAAGAAAGAAATGGATATGGTCAACAAGGCATTCCTTGAAATCATGATTGAAGGTGATGCTAACGGACGTGGATTCCAATATCCAATTCCTACATATTCAATTACAAGAGACTTTGACTGGTCTGATACAGAGAACAATCGTCTGCTCTTTGAAATGACGGCGAAATACGGAACACCATATTTCTCAAACTATATCAACAGTGATATGGAACCAAGTGATGTAAGAAGTATGTGCTGCCGTCTGAGATTAGATCTCCGTGTGCTTCGCAAGAAATCAGGTGGTTTCTTTGGTAGTGGTGAGAGTACAGGTTCTGTGGGCGTTGTTACTATTAACATGCCGAGAATCGCGTACCTTTCTAATGATGAAAGTGAATTCTACAGAAGATTAGACCGCTTGATGGACATTTCCGCACGTTCACTTAGCGTAAAACGTTCTATTATTACGAAACTTTTGGATGAGGGGCTGTATCCATATACAAAGAAATATTTAGGAACATTCAACAATCACTTCTCAACAATCGGTCTTGTTGGTATGAACGAGGCTGGTCTTAACGCGAAGTGGCTACAGGCAGACATGACGCATGAGAAGACTCAGGAATTCTCAAAACAGGTACTCAACCACATGAGAGAGAGACTTTCTGATTATCAAGAATTGTACGGCGACCTTTACAACTTGGAAGCTACACCTGCTGAGTCAACAACATATCGTCTTGCAAAACATGACGTAGCAAGATATCCGGATATCATCACAGCGGCAGAAGAAGGCGGAGCACCATATTACACAAACAGCTCACATCTTCCGGTTGGATATACTTCAGATATCTTCGAAGCACTTGATATTCAAGATGAACTTCAGACATTGTACACATCAGGAACGGTATTCCATGCATTCCTCGGAGAGAAGCTTCCAGATTGGAAAGCAGCAGCGGACCTTGTTCGCAAGATCGCTCACAACTATAAGCTTCCATACTACACAATGTCTCCTACATACTCTATCTGTAAAGACCATGGTTACTTAACAGGTGAACAGTACACATGTCCACACTGTGGTGCAGTGACAGAGGTTTATAGCCGTATTACAGGTTACTATCGTCCGGTTCAGAACTGGAATGATGGTAAGTCACAGGAATACAAGGAACGTAAGGTTTACGATATTGCAAACTCTAGATTAGTGGAGAAGGAAGCAGTGGCTACAGAGGAAGCACCGGTATTTGCAGATTCGCAAGACAGAACAATGCTCTTTACAACTAAGACATGTCCAAACTGCAGAATCGTATGCGGTATGCTTGAAGATGCTAATATCGCATATGAGAAAATTGATGCAGAAGAAGCACCGGAATTGGTAGAACAATTCGGAATCAGACAAGCACCTACATTGGTCGTAGTGAAGAATGGTGAAGCAAGCATCTATACAAATGCATCAAATATTATCGGCTATATTAGTGAAAACTAAGGATTGACGAACGGGAAAACAAGTAATATAATATTAGCATATGTGAAAGGCTTTGACGGAGCAAGTAACCATCCGGAACCATCCAGAGAGAGAAGCATATGCTGAAAGCTTCTTATGCGGAAAGATAGTGAAGACCACTCCTGAGCTGTGCGCGATAAGCGTTACCGTGATTCCGCGTTAAGGAAACCAAAGTGAAATATTAAGGTGGAACCGTGTGTTAGATAGTAATGCACCCTTAAACAACAATATTGTTGTCTAAGGGTGTTTTTGTTTTACAAAAACACCCAGACAGAGATTCAAGGAGGAGAAACCAAATGAAAGTAATGTTAAAAGACGGCTCTAGTATGGAATTTGAAAACGGCGTATCTGTATTAGATGTTGCAAAATCAATCAGCGAAGGTCTTGCGAGAGCAGCCTGCGCAGCAAAAGTAAATGGAGAAGTAGTGGATATCAGAACTGAACTCGACGGAGACTGTGAACTTGAGATTCTGACATTCCGCGATGACGAAGGAAAGAAAGCATTCAGACATACTGCATCTCATGTGATGGCTCAGGCTGTTAAGAGATTGTACCCTGATGTGAAGTTGGCAATCGGACCTGCAATCGAGGACGGATTCTACTACGATTTCGATAAAGCAACTGCATTTTCAGCAGACGAGCTTGCTGAGATCGAAAAAGAGATGAAGAAGATTGTAAAAGAAAATATCAAATTACAAAGATTCACACTTCCAAGGGAAGAAGCAATCAAATTTATGGAAGAAAAAGAAGAACCATATAAAGTGGAACTGATTCAAGACCTTCCGGAAGGTTCTGTGATTTCATTCTACAAACAGGGAGATTTTGTAGACCTCTGTGCGGGACCACACCTTATGAGCACGAAAGCAATCAAAGCATTCAAACTCATTTCTTCATCTATGGCTTACTGGAGAGGCGATTCCAACAAGGCACAGCTTCAACGTATCTATGCAACTGCATATGACAATAAGGAAGATTTGGCAGCTCACATGGAACGTTTGGAAGATATTAAAAAACGTGACCACAACAGACTTGGTAGAGAGATGGAACTGTTTGCAACAGTTGACGTAATCGGGCAGGGACTTCCGTTGATGCTTCCAAAGGGAACGAAAATGATTATGAAGCTTCAAAGATGGATTGAAGATTTGGAGGATAAAGAGTGGGGATATGTTCGTACAAAGACTCCGCTTATGGCAAAATCTGACCTTTACAAGATTTCCGGACACTGGGATCACTATAAGGATGGAATGTTTGTATTAGGTGATGAAGAGGTGGATAAAGAAGTATTTGCACTTCGTCCAATGACATGTCCATTCCAATACTATGTATATAAGAATTCACAGAAATCTTACCGTGACCTTCCATACAGAATGGGTGAGACTTCTACATTATTCCGTAACGAAGATTCCGGTGAAATGCACGGACTTACACGTGTACGTCAGTTTACAATTAGTGAAGGACACAACGTGATTCGCCCAGACCAAGCAGAAGAAGAACTTCAGAATTGTTTGAACCTTGCAATTCACATTTTGACAACTTTGGGATTGCAGGATGAAGTAACATACCGTTTGTCAAAATGGGATCCGGAGAACAAGACAAAATATCTTGGTGATGAAGCGTACTGGGAGAGTACACAGGATGCACTTCGTCAGATTTTGATTGAAAAAGGAATCAACTTTACAGAGGCTGATGGAGAAGCTGCATTTTACGGACCGAAGATTGATATTCAGGCAAAGAATGTATATGGTAAAGAAGACACTATGATTACCATTCAGTTGGACTGTGCGATTGCAGAGAAATTCGATATGTACTATATCGACCAGGAAGGTGCAAAGGTACGTCCTTACATCATTCACAGAACATCACTTGGATGCTACGAGAGAACTCTTGCATGGCTTATTGAAAAATATGCAGGTAAGTTCCCAACATGGCTCTGTCCGGAGCAGGTTAGAATCCTTCCAATCTCAGAAAAATATGCAGACTATGCAGAGAAGGTTCGCAAGGAACTTGCAAGAAATGATGTGGATGTTACGGTTGACAATCGTTCAGAGAAGATTGGTTACAAGATTCGTGATGCAAGACTTTCCAGACTTCCATACATGCTTATTGTAGGTGAGAAGGAAGAAGCAGAAGGACTTGTTTCAGTGAGAAGCCGTTTTGCAGGTGATGAAGGTCAGAAGAGCATTGAAGCATTTGTAGAACAGATTTGTAAAGAAATCCGTACGAAAGAGATTCGTAAGGAAGAAGTTCAAGAAGAGAATAAATAATAAAATGGAGGGGAGGAAGGTAACTTTCTCCCTCTTTGTGTAGAGGAGGGTTAAGCGTGAAACTTGGATTTATCGGTTGTGGGAATATGGCAAGTGCCATTATCAAGGGAATTGTTTCAAATGGTATTTTGGATGCTGGCGAGATTATCGCTTCGTGTAAAACTGAGGCGAGCAGAGAAAAGGCGAAAGCAAGTCTCGGAATTCAGATGGCAGAAAGCAATAGAGAAGTGGTAGAAAAGGCAGAAGTATTTGTGCTTGCGGTCAAACCTCAGTTTTTCGAAGAAGTGATTGCAGAGATTAAGGATGTTGTTCGTGATGACCAGATGGTGATTACGCTGGCACCTGGAAAGACACTTGCATGGCTCGAGGCACAGTTTGGTAAACCACTCAAAATCATTCGTACGATGCCGAATACACCTGCAATGGTACAGGAAGGTATGACTGCCGCATGTCCGAATCCATATGTGACAGAGGAGGATATGGCATGTGTAATCAGTATCTTAGAAGGATGCGGTACTGTGGAAGTAGTTCCGGAACGACTCATTGATGCGGTAGTTGCAGTTAGCGGAAGTTCTCCGGCGTATGTTTATATGCTCATTGAAGCGATGGCAGATGCTGCAGTTGCGGAGGGAATGCCAAGAAAACAGGCGTATACATTTGCAGCAAAAGCAGTAATGGGCAGTGCTAAGATGGTACTTGAAACGGGCAAACATCCGGGAGAACTTAAGGATATGGTATGTTCACCGGGCGGAACAACCATTGAGGCAGTAAAAGTTCTGGAAGAGACCGGGTTCCGTGGATCAGTTATGCAGGCAATGGAAATGTGTGCAGAAAAATCCAGAAATATGTAGAAAATATAAGAATCCTGCAAGGTATGGGCTCTACAACAAATGTTGGGGTGTGTGCGGAAAACAGATATTTTCAATGACAATAAACGATTTTATAAACATACGCTACGGAACATTCTTTTCTATCAGAGCAGGGGCTTCAGGAACAAGAGTTTCTAAGAATCCCATTCACATGAAGATATTACACTTGCAAAAAGTAAACTCGAAACCAATAACGTTCTGCGTCTGAAATATGTGTGAGATAACCTCGTGAGATTCTGTGAAAAGCCTTGCAACTGCAGGACAGAAAATGTGGGTGGCTGATACAATTGTTTGAACAACGGGAGTGTCGTCACAGCCACCCTTATATCATCTCTGGACGCAGTTGCTTAGTCTTTTCCGGAATCTCTCGCACAGTTGTCGAGCATATATTTCAGACGCAGAGCGCATGGTTTCTCAAACATACTTTTTTGCAAGTGACTTTTATGTGAATTGGGATTCAAGAAACACTGGGTTCCCTTACACTGCTCTGGTAATAGAAAAGAATGTTCCGTAGCGTATCCTTTATAAGTGGTTGAAATTGTCATTGAAAATATCTGTTTTCCGCACACACCCCAACATTTGTTTCAGAGCCCAAACTTTGCAGGGTTCAATTTCTATATCAACACACCATCTAAATAATGTGAGATAGAACGTCTAATATTCTCTTTCATATCCACCTCACCATTTCGAAGTGACCATTCGAACGCATTTCCAATGACCAGCATGCGAATATCGGTGACTACTTCTTCAATAGAAATTTTCAATTGAATTGCATTGGCAGCTACGGCTTTTTCCAAATATTTTTGCACGGTGACAATCGGATAAGGGCGTTCGGTACGGATGTCCGGATTGAGGGCTTCATTCTTTGTGTGATAATATCCAGCAATAAAGTCTACGCCGAGTACATAGCAGTAGGATGCGTAGTTGAGATACACTCCGACAATCGCGTCCTTGGCGTCTTCTTTGTCGGATGGGATGTCTAAAAGTTCAGGGTTAACGGAAGGTTGTTCTTCCACGTGATATGAAAGCAGGTCATCCTTGCTTTTAAAATGGTGGTAGAAGCTTCCGTTGGAAACGCCGGCTACTTCACATATATTCTTTATCGAAAGATTTTCATAACCATTCTTTTGTAAAATTTCTTTCGCAGCCTGAAAGATTCGCTCTTTTGTTTCTTTTGATTTTTGCTGTTGTCTGGATAATTTAATATCAGATTCCATTTTTCTACATCCTTAAAAGAATTTTTTTATATCATAGCATAAAGGAAAAAATAAAACAAGGAAAACAGAGTACGCTCTGCTTTGCGTTATTGAAAGATTTGCAGAAATGTGGTATTCTAGAAAAAGCAATTTGGCAAAAAATGAGAGGATTTATACATGGATATTATTCAGAAACTGACCGAAGAATTAGAAGTGAAAAGATGGCAGGTGGAAGCCGCTGTGGGGTTAATTGACGAAGGGAATACGATTCCATTCATTTCCCGTTATCGTAAGGAAGTGACCGGTTCGTTAAATGACGAACAACTTCGTAAATTACATGAAAGATTACAGTATCTCCGCAATCTGGAAGAAAAGAAGGAGCAGGTGCTGGCAACGATAGAGGAACAGGGCAATCTGACAGAGGAATTAAAGGCACAGATTCTTGCGGCTGAGACATTGGTAGTGGTAGAAGACTTGTACCGCCCATTCCGTCCGAAGAGAAGAACAAGAGCAACGATTGCGAAGGAAAAAGGTTTGGAACCTTTGGCAGCACTTATCATGCTTCAGAGATTGGAAATGCCATTAGAGGAAGCGGCAGCAGA
>JAZNHX010000185.1:0-14866 GCA_045577115.1 Faecalimonas sp.
GCTGTTACAAAACTCCCGTTGGTCAAACAATTGTACCAGCCACCCACATTTTCTGTCCTGCAGTTGCAAGGCTTTTCACAGAATCTCACGAGGTTATCTCACACATATTTCAGACGCAGAGCGCTATTGGTTTCGAGTTTACTTTTTGCAAGTGTAATATCTTCATGTGAATGGGATTCTTAGAAACTCTTGTTCCTGAAGCCCCTGCTCTGATAGAAAAGAATGTCCGAAGCGTATGTTTGTAAAATCGTTTATTGTCATTGAAAACATCTGTTTTCCGCACACACCCCAACATTTGTTGTAGAGCCTTTTTTGTTTATTTATCAATAGTTGTAATATTTGATATCTTCACATCATAAATTGTACAAGAAAATGGAGGGATTTGTATGGAAGTATTTGATGTGTATAAAGATATCGAGGCACGAACGGGCGGTGCCATTTACTTAGGGGTAGTCGGACCGGTGCGCACAGGCAAGTCTACCTTTATCAAGCGATTTATGGATCTAATGGTATTGCCTAAGATAGAGGATGAGGCAAGTTTTGAGAGAGCAAAGGATGAACTCCCGCAGTCGGCTTCCGGCAAGACTGTTATGACGGCCGAACCGAAATTTGTGCCGAAAGAAGCGGCAGAGATTCGGCTTATGGAGGATGTCAAGGTCAAGGTGCGCCTTGTGGACTGTGTCGGCTATATGGTGGAAGGAGCCTCCGGTCATATGGAAAACGGCGAAGAACGTAAGGTGAAGACACCGTGGTTTGATCATGAGATTCCATTTACGAAGGCTGCAAGTGTCGGAACACAAAAGGTAATCCGTGACCATGCAACGATTGGAGTTGTTGTGACGACAGACGGAAGTATCGGTGAGCTTCCGAGAGCAAACTACCTTTCGGCGGAAGAAAAGACTATTCAGGAACTCAAAACGCTTGGTAAACCATTTATCGTTCTTGTGAATTCGAAAAAGCCATACAGTCAGGAAACAAAGCAACTGGTGGATGATATTAAAGAACGCTATGACGTATCTGCGATGGCAGTCAATTGTGAACAATTACGTGAGGAGGATATTCATCGCATTATGGAGAAGGTATTGTTTGAATTTCCGATTTCAGAGGTACAATTCTACATACCGAAATGGGTGGAAATGTTGTCCCGTGAACACAAGATTAAACAGGAAATTCTAAAATATATTCGAGGAATTCTGGATGAGTTCCGTGAGATTAAAGACGCAGTAGCAGGAGTGACAAAGCCTGAGAACAGTTGTATTTCAGATATGCGAGTAGAAGATATTGCTATGGATACAGGCTGTGTCACCATTCGCATTCAAGTGGAAGAGGCATGCTACTATGAGATGCTCAGTGAATTAATCGGTACGGAGATTCGAGGCGAATATGAGCTTGTTCGTATGATGAAGGAGCTCTCAGAGATGAAGAGAGAATATGAAGACGTGCGCGATGCAATGGAATCCGTTAAGATGAAAGGGTATGGAGTGGTAAATCCTCGCAAGGAAGAAATTCAGGTGGATGAACCAATGCTGATTAAACAGGGTAACAAATTTGGCGTAAAAATTCGCTCCGAGGCACCATCCATTCATATGATTCGCGCAAATATCGAGACTGAGATTGCTCCGATTGTCGGAAGCGAGCAGCAGGCAAATGATTTGGTGCGCTATATCAAAGATAACAGTCAGACAGAAGAGGGAATCTGGGGAACTAATATTTTCGGAAAATCTATCGAAGAGATGATTACAGACGGAATGAAGAATAAAATCGCTACTATCAATGATGAGAGCCAGATGAAACTGCAGGATACGATGCAGAAGATTGTCAATGACAGCAATGGTGGAATGGTGTGTATTATTATTTGAAAAAAAGATAATCTTTTGTTAAAATGTACAAAGATTATAGGAATTACCGAGAGAGGAGAGCAGGGTAAATGAAATGATTCAAATCATTCCGTTTGCCATGCTTTTTTTGTGAAAGGAAGAACAAATGTTAAAAATCAAAACTTATTTTTATTCGATATGGATGGCACGTTGTACTTGAGTAGTCAGTTATACAGTTTCTGATTTTATCACATCTTCACAGGCAACGGCTTACTATCTGAAACTTCATCACAAAAATAACAGACTTTATGTATGTGGAACAACTTCGTTAAAAGAAGAACTTAGAAAGCACGGTTTTGTAATTATCGAAGAGTTAGATGAAGTAGACTGTATCGTTATGGGATTTGATACAGAGCTTACCTTCAAGAAATTAGAGGATGTCAGCAAACTTCTACTCACAAGAAAGAGTATTCCTTATATTGCAACAAATTCGGACTATGTTTGTCCGACAGAGTTTGGCAGTGTACCGGATTGTGGCAGTGTATGCGACATGATTTACAATGCGGCAAAGAAGCGTCCGATTGCCATTGGCAAAACGGAAGCTTTGATACCGGAACTTGCGATGCAACAACACGGATATACAAAAGAAGAGACAACACAGGAGATTTTGGATGCATCCGAAAAAACCGCACATGGTACTTCAAGATGCAGGTGAAATGATAGTGATGTTGTAATTGAAAGTTACCAAGAGTGAAAGAACTCTTGGTATTTTTTTGCTTGTGTGGTAGAATGGAAAAGAATACGGAGGAAATTAGTATGATAAGGTTTAATTGTGATTATTTAGAGGGCACTCACCCTCGTATTTTGCAGGCGTTAACGGAGACAAATATGGTTCAGACCTGCGGATATAGCGAAGATGAATACTGCGAGGCGGCAAGAGAGGTCATTAAGAAGGTGTGCAAATGTGAAGATGCGGCAGTCCATTTCTTAGTTGGAGGGACACAGGCAAACTTGACAGTTATTTCATCTATATTAAGGCCACACCAAGCAGTTCTTTCTGTAAAAGAGGGTCATGTCAATGTACATGAGACGGGTGCCATTGAAGCAACCGGACATAAGGTGATGGCAATTGAAGGAAAAGACGGAAAAATTACAGGCGAGCAGATTCGCGAGCAATATAAAATGCATTGGGAGGATGGTGCACACGAACACATTACACAGCCGAAGATGGTGTATATCTCGAACCCGACGGAGCTTGGAACTATTTATTCCAAGACAGAGCTCGAGGCAATTCGTAAGGCTTGTGATGATTGCAATCTGTATCTATATTTGGATGGTGCCCGCCTTGGATATGGTTTAGCTTCCAAAGAAAATGATTTGACCATGGAAGACATTGCGAATAATTGCGATGTATTTTACATTGGCGGAACGAAGGTGGGAGCGTTGTTCGGCGAGGCAGTTGTGATTACCAGTAAGGTACTTAAGGAAGATTTTCGTTATATTATGAAGCAAAAAGGAGGTATGCTTGCAAAGGGAAGACTCCTTGGTATTCAGTTTTTAGAACTGTTCAAAGATGGATTGTATTTTGAGATTTCTGAGCATGCGATGAGAATGGCAGAACTTTTGAGAGATGGGTTGTTAGAATTGGGTTACGAGTTTTATGCTAACAGTCCGACTAACCAACTGTTTGTAATTGTTTCAGATGAGAAGTTGAAACAGTTGGATGAGAAATACAGTTATGAGTACCAGATGCGCTATGATGAAAAGAATAGCGTGGTGCGATTCTGTACAAGCTGGGCAACGAAGGAAGAAAATGTTCTTGCGTTACTTGAGGATATGAAGGTGGCTGGCGCGAATGTAGAGGCGGAAGCATGTCAAGGTGTGCATACAGTGAAGGCAGAAACAAAACCACAAGCAGACATTTACACGGATGGAGCGGCGCGTGGGAATCCGGATGGACCTGGCGGGTATGGAACGGTACTTGAGTATGTCGATGGAAAAGGACAGCTTCACACAAGAGAGTATTCCTGCGGATATAAGAAGACAACTAACAATCGCATGGAACTCATGGCTGCGATTGTGGGGTTAGAGGCGCTTAATCGACCATGTGAGGTCAAGTTATATTCAGATTCTAAGTATCTGGTGGATGCATTCAACCAGAAATGGATAGATAGCTGGCTGGCAAAAGGCTGGAAACGCGGTAAAAATGAACCAGTAAAGAATGTTGACCTGTGGAAACGTCTTTTAAAAGCGATGGAACCACATCAGGTGACATACATTTGGGTGAAAGGTCATGATGGACATGCGCAGAATGAGCGTTGCGATGTGCTTGCTACCACGGCAGCTGATGGAGAGGAACTGCAGGAGGATGTGGTTCTCGAATAGAACAAAATTTCTTTACAAAATTATATAGAAGTGATAGAATCACAAAGGATTGAAGTAAGACAGACGGTCGCTGCTGCAAGTGCTGAAAGGCCGCAGGAGAGGAAAGTCCGGGCTTCACAGGGTAGGATGCCGGTTAACGGCCGGTGGAGGCGACTCCAAGGACAGTGCAACAGAAATATACCGCCTAAGTTTCGACTTGGGTAAGGGTGGAAGGGCAGTGTAAGAGACTACCGCCTCGTTGGTAACAACGGGGGCACATGTAAACCCCATCCGAAGCAAAACCGAATAAAAACAATGTGGCGGCCCGTCACGTTTTAGGTAGGTTGCTTGAGCCTGCTGGCGACAGTAGGTCTAGATAGATGACCGTTCAACGACATAACCCGGCTTATCGTCTTGCTTCATTTCACAAGCAAAATTCAATTTCTAGGTATATAAAAACTCACAGATTTCAAACCTGTGAGTTTTTGGCATTCTAACGATGATATTTTTCTTCGCAGTACTGGCAACGATAAACAATGTTTTCCGGATCGGTGAGTACGAATACGTGATCCAACTGATGCTCCACAGAAGTGATGCAGCGTGGATTCTTACATTTGATGACGTTTGTAACCTGTTCTGGAAGAGTCAGAGTTTTTTTCTCGATAATCTTTTCGTCTTTGATGATATTGACGGTGATATTGTGATCGATAAATCCGAGAATATCAAGGTCAATGACATCAATCGGGCATTCTATTTTGATGATATCTTTTTTGCCCATTTTCTTGCTTGCTGCATTCTTGATGATAGCAACACAGCAATCCAGTTTGTCTAATTTTAGATGATTGTATATTTCCATGCTTCTTCCGGCTTGAATATGGTCTAACACAAAACCTTCGGAAAGCGTGCTGACGTTCAATGAATTCTTTACCATAACGATTCTCCTTTCTTATGATACCTTGATGTCAAGCAAGGTAAGAATCAGTGCCATACGAACATACACACCATATTGTGCCTGCTTGAAGTATGCAGCACGTGGGTCATCATCAACTTCAACTGCAATCTCATTGACTCTAGGAAGAGGATGAAGTACCAACATATGTTCCGGAGCAAGTTCCATTTTCTTGGCATCTAAGATATAGAAGTCTTTCATGCGGATATAGTCTTCTTCGTTGAAGAAACGTTCCTTCTGTACACGTGTCATGTAGAGTACATCTAGCTGTGGAAGTGCTTCTTCCAATCTTTCTACTTCCTCATATGGAATGTTCTGCTTGTCCAATACATCCTTGCGAATATATCCAGGAAGACGAAGTTCTTCCGGTGAAATAAGAACAAACTTAATGTTGGTATGGCGAACAAGTGCCTGAATCAGTGAGTGAACGGTACGACCAAATTTTAAGTCACCGCAGAGTCCGATTGTAAGGTTGTCGAGTCGTCCGCCGAGGGAACGGATGGTCAACAGGTCAGTCAGTGTCTGTGTTGGATGCTGATGTCCTCCATCTCCGGCATTGATAATCGGAATCGAAGAATAGCGACTTGCAACCATCGGTGCGCCTTCCTTCGGATGTCTCATTGCAATAATATCTGCGTAGCAGGAAACCATGCGCACCGTGTCGGCTACGGTCTCACCTTTTGATGCTGAGCTGGAATCGGCAGAAGAAAAGCCGAGTACATTTCCACCAAGATTCATCATAGCCGCTTCGTGGCTCAGTCTTGTTCTTGTACTAGGTTCAAAGAACAGAGTAGCAAGCTTCTTGCCATCGCATGCATGTGCGTATTTCTTAGGGTTGGCTTCAATATCACTTGCCAAATCTAAGAGATCGTTTAATTCTTCTACAGATAAGTCTAAGGGACTCATTAAGTGTCTCATAATAACCTCCTCATTTATCGATATGTTAGTAAATCTTCTACGGATTTTCGTCTTGGTGCATCCGGTGCAATATCAGGATAACCGATTGCAATCAGTGCAGCGAGCTCCTGTGTTTCAGGAATATCCAGTAACTCAGTGATTCCGTCCTCATCCCAGATTCCCATAATGACAGTTCCAAGTCCTGCTTCGTGTGCGGCAAGACAGAAAGTCTGGCAGGCAGCGCCTACGTCAAACATTTGCCAGCGGTCACCTTTTTTAGTCGAAAAGGAACCGTCGCGCTCAAAACCACAGCGACCTTTGATAAAAGTCACAGCAATTAAAGTAGAAACTTGTCTAACGATATTCGCGTTAAATTCCGGGGTAAAGTCATCAGCAATTTTTTGAATTAAAGATGTGTCTTCAATTGCGATATAACGAGTAATCTGAGTGTTTTTCCAAGAAGGAGAGAAGGATGCGGTAGAAATAATAGATTCTAATAGGGAATGACTAATCTTATCATTCTTAAACTTTCGAATACTTCTTCTTCCTACGATACAATCCGTTGCTTTCATTATGAAAACCTCCTGTCAGAAAACCCTACAGTTATCATATACCAAAAGATATGCTTTTTCAACTCTAAACTTTTGAAAAAACACAAAATCTTTTCTTTAAATAGACTTGCGATTAAATACATGTATGCTTATAATTAGAAAAATAGATAAGAGAAAGAAGGTACATAAATTGAGGACGAATCAATTAATGTTATATAAGAATATGGAACACGGAGAACTCCTCCAGAACATGACATTTCTGATGGAGAACTGTGAAAATGAATATTATAATAAAGAAGACATGGTCGGACTTCTTTTTGAATGCATGAATGAACTTCTTGAAATGACTGCAAGTCACGGATTTGAGGGGAATCTGTGGCAGAACTATCTAACATTTCTTCTTGCTAACCACGAGAATGCATACAGTACTGCGTGTGAAGTGGTTGGAGAAGTAAATGGAAGCATTAACCAGATTGCACTTCATGATCTTGAGATTATTCGCGAACTGTTTGCCTATGATTTACATATCATTGAGAAGGCTCTTGATGTGGATTTTGTTTCCATGATAGCAAATTACGAAAATGTGAAAGGTCATGGAAAAGTATTTAATAAGAGAATTCGTGATAGTATTTGTCAGTTAAGCTGCGAGCTGGCGGAATGCGAGAGTGCAGAGTCATTCAAGTTAACTCTAACAGAGTTTTACAAGAATTTCGGCGTGGGTAAATTCGGACTTCATAAAGCGTTCCGTGTACAGCACACTGAAAATGGAGCAGAGATTGTACCTATCAATAAAATTGCACACGTGCATTTAGATGATCTGGTAGGTTATGAGATTGCGAAGAAGAAATTAGTTGAAAATACGCAAGGCTTTGTAGAGGGGCGCAGAGCAAATAACTGTTTACTCTTTGGAGATGCGGGAACAGGAAAGTCCAGCTCAATTAAGGCTATCTTGAATCAGTATTATGATCAGGGTCTTCGCATGATAGAGATATACAAGCATCAGTTCCAGGATTTGAATGATGTGATTGCACAGATTAAAAACCGTAATTATAAGTTCATTATCTATATGGATGATTTGTCGTTTGAGGAGTTCGAGATTGAGTATAAGTACTTAAAGGCTGTGATTGAGGGCGGTTTGGAAAAGAAACCGAACAACGTGCTCATCTATGCAACCTCGAACAGAAGACATCTTGTGCGTGAGACATTTAAGGATAAGCAAGACCGCGACGAGGAACTACACACGAATGATACTGTGCAGGAGAAACTTTCATTGGTTGCAAGATTCGGCGTGACAATATTCTTTGGAAGACCAAACAAGAAAGAATTCCAGCAGATTGTAAAGGTGCTTGCTGAGCGAAGTGACATACAAATGAGTGAAGAGGAACTTTTCTTAGAGGCAAACAAGTGGGAACTTAGCCACGGTGGTCTTTCGGGCAGAACAGCACAGCAGTTTGTGGATTATCTGCTTGGGAAGCCGGGACAGAATTAATATATGGATTAAAACAAGAAGAACACACAGAGTATACTGACAACTTGTGTGTTCTTTTTTGTGAAATTTTATTCTATTAATTGTAAATCAGTAATATCCGAATCAATCATCAGCGAGTAATTCGTATAATATACGACAAATCCCGGCTTTCCGCCACTTGGTTTTTTGACATGCTTTTTCTCAATATAATCAATTTCCACTTTTTCATTTCCTCGATTTTTGGAGTAATAAGCAGCCAGTTTGCCAGCTTCTTCAAACGTTCTGTCAGGCAGATCATCGCCGTTTGTTTTCACAATCACGTGAGAACCAGGGCAGCCTTTTGCATGAAACCACCAGTCGTTTCCATTTGCAAAGTGGAAGGTGAGTTCTTCATTCTGAATATTATTCTTTCCAACGTACATGTGATAACCGTCGCTGGAAATATAGTGGAACGGCTTGCTTGTGATTTTCACCTTTTGTTTCGTGAATTTACGCCTCACATAGTCTGCCTGAATGAGTTCTTCTTTTATCTGAGTCAAGTCATCTTCGCTGAGTGCGATATCTAAAGCGTTACTTACAGATTCCAGATAGAGAACTTCATCTTGTGTCTCCTGAATGAGCGCCGTCAATGCTTCGAAGGTACGTTTTTGCTTATTGTACTTATCAAAGTATTTCTGTGCATTTTCCTGTGGTGTCTTAGTGCTATCCAAAGGAATCATAATGTTTTCATTTGTATAGTAATTCAGGCATTCTAAATGCTTTGCATTTGGTTCCAAGCCGTAACCGTAGGTGTTAATTAGTTCGCCATAGATGCGGTATTTGTCGCGGTTTTCTGTATCGCGAAGCTGCTTGAATTGTAAATCGTATTTTTTGCGGTTGCGTTCCAAGGAAGTCTGGACAATCTTTCGCAGGTCCACAGATTTCTGACGAATACGTGTTACAGTGTTTTTAGTTGCATAGTATGTTTCCAATAACGTAGAAACGGATTCAAATTCTCGTGCAGAATATTCACCAAAATGGGTGAGTGGAAGAGAGCAGAATTCTTTTGGCTCGTTTCCTTTGTAATACACTTGAGGTCTAAAAACTCCAGATGAAACATCATTAAAAAATAATGTAAACTGTTTATATAGATGCACCATTACATCTTCGGTCAGTTCTTTTGGCGTGACCCCGGAATCTACACCTGCAACATAGCAGATTTCTTCAGCAACCACTGGGCTAACACCTGTGAAACCAGTATAGATTGCTTTGGCAAGTCCAGTTGGTTTGGAAACCAAGGCTTCGGAAAAGTCAGCAAAGGAAACATCCAAAGGGTTCAACTTTTCCATAGTGTCCGGAATAAAGTAGTCTCGTCCCGGCAACACTTCACGGACAGAACTCATCTGCACAGACACATGCTTGATACTGTCGATGATACGGTCGTTGTCGTTACAGAATATGATGTTACTGTGTTTACCCATTATTTCCACGATGAGGTATTTTTTACACAAGTCACCCAGTTCGTCGAGATGCTCAATTTCAAATCGAATGATACGCTCCAGCTTTGGCTGTGTAATATCTGTAATACGTCCGTTGTTAATATGTTTTCGAAGCAGCATACAGAAATTCGGTGCAGTCATCGGACTTGGTTTGTTTGTCTCAGTTAAATATATAAGTGGAAGAGAAGCGCTTGCTGAAATATAGAGGCGCTTTTGTCCGCTTTGTGTTTTGATTGTAAGCAGTAGCTCGTCTGTCTCTGGCTGTGCAATCTTGTTGATGCGGCCGTCTAACAGATTTTCCTTAAGTTCTTTTACAATATTTGCTATAGTGATGCCATCAAATGCCATAACTTTAATTCCCTTCAACATTTTAATGTTCACAGTATAACATGAAACAGAAACTTTTTGAAGTATGTTTCATTGACGTAATTATCGAAATGAATTATAATATTATGAGGTTTTAACAAACACATTACGAGAAAGATGAAGAGGTTAAACAGTATGATTAAAAGTATGACAGGTTTCGGTAGATGCGAAATCGCAGATGGTGACCGTAAGTTTACGGTGGAGCTCAAAGGGGTAAATCACAGATATTTGGATGTTAATATCCGTATGCCGAAGAAACTTAATTTCTTCGAGTCGTCTATCCGCAATTTACTCAAGCAGTATGCGCAGAGAGGAAAAGTGGATATCTTTATTACTTATGAAGATTTGTCAGAGAATCAAGTTTCTCTTAAGTATAATCCGACTTTGGCACAGGAATATCTTACATATTTCAGGCAAATGCAAGAAGCATTTGAATTGGATTATGACATCCGTGTATCTACATTATCACGCTGTCCGGAAGTTTTAACAATGGAAGAACAAGTGATGGACGAAGAAGAACTCTGGAATGGCCTTGAAAAAGCATTGAAAGGTGCATTTGAACAGTTCCGCGATACAAGAATCGTGGAAGGTGAGAATCTGAAAAAGGATATCATCGAGAAATTGGATGAGATGCTTGGTTTGGTTGACTGTGTGGAAAAACGTTCGCCGGAGATTGTAACAGAGTACCGTGCAAAATTAGAGGCAAAGGTAAAAGAACTTTTAGAAGATACACAGATTGATGAAGGCAGACTGGCGGCTGAGGTTGTTTTGTTTGCAGACAAAATCTGTACCGATGAAGAGACGGTACGCCTTAGAAGCCACATCGAGCATATGAAGTCTACACTCGAGGCGTCAGAGGGAATCGGGCGTAAACTTGATTTCATTGCACAGGAAATGAACCGTGAAGCCAATACGATTCTGTCCAAGGCAAATGATTTGGAAACATCCAATTATGCGATTGACTTAAAGACAGGTATCGAAAAAGTACGTGAGCAGATTCAAAACATTGAGTAACAGTAGAGAACATCCAACTATGGATGTAAGAAAGAGGTTGCTTGCAGACGCTTTCTTACAAACATGGTTGGAGATGGGCGAAACGCCCATCAAACCACAGACAAGTGACACGGAGTGGCAGTTAGCCTTTGAAAAAGGCGGTCTGTGGTCTGATGTTCGCTGTAGAAAGGGATAATCATGAAGACGAGAGGAATTCTTATCGTAGTTTCCGGATTCGCAGGTTCAGGAAAAGGTACCTTGATGAAGGAGATTATGGAGCAGTATGACAACTATGCACTGTCCATTTCCGCCACAACTAGAAAGCCTCGTGGAGCAGAAGTAGACGGCAAAGAATATTTCTTCAAGACAACCGAGGAATTTAAAAAAATGATTGCACAAGGTGAGCTAATAGAGTATGCTAACTACGTGGGCAATTACTATGGTACACCAAAGGCTTATGTGGAAGAACAACTTGCATCTGGTAAGGATGTCATTCTGGAAATCGAGATTCAGGGAGCTTTAAAAGTGAAGAAGCAATTTCCGGAGACCTTGCTTCTTTTCGTGACACCACCGAATGCGACGATTTTAAAGGAACGTTTGGTAGGACGCGGAACAGAGACAATGGATGTTGTTGAGCAGCGTATGAAGCGTGCATCGGAAGAGGCAGAAGGCATTCCGTCTTATGACTACATTTTAGTCAATGATGATTTGCAGGCCTGTGTGAAGCAGATGCATCACATCATCCAGAGTGAGCATTACAGGACTGCTCGAAATGTTGACTTTATAAGCCAAATTGAAAAAGAATTAAAAGGGAATTTGAAAGGAGAATAAGACATGTTACATCCATCTTATACAGATTTAATGAAAGTAGTAAACCAGGACGTTGAGGAAGGCGCAACTAAGATTGTAAACAGCCGTTACTCAATCGTACTTGCAACAGCAAAGAGAGCAAGACAGATTATTGACAAGGACGAACCATTGGTTTCTGCAAAACCGGGTACAAAGCCACTTTCTATTGCCATTGACGAAGTGAATCAGGCAAAGATTAAGATTGTCGGCGATGATACGGAAGAATAATTAGGAGAACAGAGACGATGAATATTTTATTCATATCGTTGGGATGCGATAAGAATCTGGTAGATACGGAAGTAATGCTAGGACTTCTCGCACAAAAAGGACATCAGATGGTGGACAATGAGGAAATGGCAGATGTCATCGTTGTCAACACCTGTTGTTTTATTCATGATGCAAAAGAGGAGAGTATTCAGACCATTTTGGAGATGGCTGAGTATAAGAAAATCGGCTCACTCAAGGCACTTATCGTAACAGGTTGTCTTGCACAGAGATACAAGCAGGAGATTTTGGACGAGATCGAAGAAGTGGATGCCGTACTTGGAACAACATCCTATGATAAGATTGTAGACGCAATCGATGAAGCACTAAAAGGCCATAAGTCTTTGGAACTTGAGGACATCGATGCACTTCCTGTCGTAGAGTCTAAGCGACTTGTGACGACGGGCGGACATTTTGCGTATCTGAAAATTGCAGAAGGGTGTGACAAGCACTGCACTTACTGTATTATTCCAAAGATTAGAGGAAATTTCCGAAGCGTGCCGACGGAGCGTATTCTAAAGGAAGCAGAGGAACTAGTAGAGCAGGGCGTAAAGGAGTTGATTCTGGTTGCACAGGAGACAACTCTTTACGGAAAAGATATCTACGGAGAAAAATTGCTTCATATCTTATTAAAAGAACTCTGCAAAATCAGTGGACTTCGTTGGATTCGTATCCTTTACTGTTATCCGGAAGAAATCTATGATGAACTGATTCAGGTCATCAAAGAAGAAGATAAGATATGTAAATACCTTGACCTTCCTATACAGCATGCATGTGACGATGTGTTAAAGAGAATGGGAAGAAGAACTTCCAAAGCTCAGTTAATCGAGATTATAGAGAAGCTACGAAGAGAGATTCCGGGGATTGCACTTCGCACCACATTGATTACAGGTTTCCCGGGCGAGACACAGGAACAACACGAGGAACTGATGGAGTTCGTAGATATGATGGAATTTGACCGGTTGGGAGTGTTCACCTATTCACCGGAGGAAGATACACCTGCGGCCAATATGCCGAATCAGATTGATGAGGATGTAAAAGAAGACCGTCAGGCAGAACTTATGGAACTGCAACAGGAGATTGCGTTCGAGCTTGCTGAAAATAAGATTGGTAAGGAACTTATGGTCATGATTGAAGGCAAGGTGGCAGATGAGAATGCCTATGTCGGACGAACCTATATGGATGCACCAAACGTAGACGGACTGATCTTTATTGAAACAGATGAGGAAATGATGTCAGGTGACTTCGCAAAAGTCAAAGTAACCGGGGCATTAGAATATGATTTGATAGGAGAGATAATGTAATGAATTTACCAAACAAATTAACTGTACTTCGAGTAATTATGATTCCGTTTTTTGTACTGTTTATGCTGACAGACTTTGCGGGAGCAGCGAGCAAATATATCGCACTGGCAATTTTCTGTGTTGCAAGTTTTACGGACTTTTTAGACGGATATCTTGCAAGAAGAGATAACTTAGTAACTAACTTTGGAAAATTTATGGATCCATTGGCAGATAAGCTCTTGGTTTGCTCAGCACTGATTTGCTTAATTCCACAAGGCAAACTTGAGACATGGATTGTGCTTGTGATTATCGCACGTGAATTTATCATCAGTGGATTCCGTTTGGTTGCTTCTGATAACGGTATTGTTATTGCTGCAAGCTACTGGGGGAAATTCAAAACAGTTTCACATATGTCAATAATTATCCTTTTGATTCTTGACCTTCCATTCTTATGGATTGTGACAGAGATTGTGAAATGGATTGCAGTTGTTCTTACAATTGTTTCATTGGTTGACTATGTATTGAAGAATAAACAAGTATTGACACAAGGCGGAATGTAATATTGATAGGATTCTATACCCACGGTTTTGCGAAATCGTGGGTATTATGCAATTAGGAAGAGAGGAAACACAATGGATCTAGAGGAAAGAATCATTAAAGAATTGCAAAAAAGAAAAATGACACTCACAACCGCTGAATCCTGCACAGGAGGACTTCTGGCAGGAAGAATCCTTAATGTATCGGGTGCATCTGCTGTATACAACGAAGGGCACATTACATATTCCAACGAGGCAAAAGAGAGGCTTCTTGGGGTGTCTCATGAAATACTTGAGACTTGCGGCGCGGTCAGCAAGGAGACAGCAGCTGAGATGGCAAAGGGTGCGGCTTTGGCTGCGAAGGCAGAGGTTGGTCTTAGTACAACCGGAATTGCAGGTCCGACAGGAGGAACACTGGAGAAACCAGTAGGTTTGGTTTATGTAGGATGTTACTACGATAGTGAAGTAACAGTAGAAGAATGCCACTTTAAAGGTAATAGAGAAGAGAACCGCAATGCTGCAGTGGAGGCTGCGCTACAATTATTGTGGAAAACTTTGTCGAATTCTTAAAAAAATCGAAAAAAAACTAGACTAATTAAAGAGTTTGTGAGAGAATAAAGGATATATGGGATGTTAAACAAATAACAAATATCCTAATAAGAAATTACATATACTTGAAAGGAGTTTTAATCATGATTTATTCACATGAAGTAAAAACAATGTGTCCTGTAGCTATTGGTGCTAATCACGGACCGGCTCCAATCCCAGAAGAAGCAAAATGGGTAAAAGCAAAAGAAGTAAAAGATATTTCTGGTTTAACACACGGTATTGGCTGGTGTGCACCTCAACAGGGAGCTTGTAAATTAACACTTAACGTTAAAGAAGGTATCATCCAAGAAGCTTTGGTTGAGACAATCGGATGTTCAGGTATGACTCACTCTGCAGCTATGGCATCAGAGATTCTTCCTGGAAAGACAATCTTAGAAGCTCTTAACACAGATTTGGTTTGTGATGCTATCAATACAGCAATGAGAGAGTTGTTCTTACAGAT
>JAZNHX010000186.1:0-2111 GCA_045577115.1 Faecalimonas sp.
AAAGAAAAATGATTGTAACGATGGATATGATAGGTTTTAGTGGAGTGATTTATCGCACCGAATATGCAATGATATGTCAGTCTATGACACGTATAGACACCCCCATTGCAGTATGATTTTTCGTGCTTTTATTTGCAGTGGAAATAACAACAGAACAAGAAAAATATGTATAACGAAGAAACTATTTCAATTTGTTTGCGAAACTATTTAATAAACTCTTTTGTGGCTATTTTGAGTTGTAATTCGAGGCGCATAGCAGTGCCTATGTAACGAGAATTACAGCGCAAAAGAGTCGTAAAGAGAAGAAAAGAGTGAGATAAATAAATTGGAAATGGTTTCTACAATATTGACAACAATGAACATCATCAGTTTTGAAGAGAGAACCTTTGAGGGAATTGCTGCCAAGTTTGAGTACTTCGTGCAGCGAGTGGATAACCTTTGTCGCCGACACGGTGAGAAGAAAATTGACGAATGGATGGATAACCACGATGTATGCCGAAAGCTGCGCATCAGTCCGAGGACATTGCAGACACTCCGTGATAACGGGACGCTTGCATTCAGCAAGATTGGCAACAAAACCTACTACCGTCCCGAAGATGTTGAACGCATTATCAGGATCGTGGAGGATAGACGCAAGGATGACAAATGGCGAGGTAGAACCATTTGACAGAGTGTAATGAGTAAAGTAACAATGATAAAAACTAAAAGCGTATGAACAATGAAATCAGAGAAAAAGACCATGAGTGGGTAAAGATGTTCCACTCAAACATCGACAGACTATTAGTGTCGATTGAAAAGTTATTTGAGACCCGCCAGCCGGGTGCGTTCAACGATGAACTGCTTACCGATAAGGAGGTTGCACACATCTTGAAAGTGAGCCGAAGGACTTTACAGGATTACCGCAACAATGGTATCTTGTCTTACATTCAGGTAGGTGGTAAAATCCTCTACCGTACCTCCGATGTGCAACGGACAATAATGAGTGGATTCAAGGAGGCATATAGGCTACGGGATAGTGGATAATTGCCAAAAAAGAATAGAGGTTGTGTCATAAATAAAAACACAACCTCTAACTATGTGGGCAGGAAAGGAATCGAACCTTTTATGCGGATCTATTGACTTCGGTCTTTGCCAATTTCAGTACATTTATTTAGTTTGAGCCCTGCCCAGTCCGCATATTGCCCACCTTACTAAAAATTTACCTAATGTCATCATAGTATTCAGAGATTTATTGAGATTATACAAGCTAATCCATCCAAGTACCCACTGGTAAAAGGTAGGCAGAGGACATCCGAATAAATGAACTGAAACTAAACAAATTCCTACGTTCAATCTGTTTGTTAGTATGTCAAGGCGAATTTCAATCCGACTGCCTCCGAAATCATAATGAATGTAGATAGCTGCATATCGGTTTCTCCTTTTTCAAGCATAGCCACATACTCTCGCTTCTTGCCAATCTTATCGGCAAGCTGCTGTTGGGTAATTCCTGCTGATTTGCGGGCGTTCTTCAACACCTCGGCATAATACCAGGCACGAGACTTCGCATCGAACTCATCACGCGAAGCAGTACCCTTTGCTCCGTACTCATCGACAAACATATCCTCGGTGGTAGGAAGATGTTTGAGCTTGTTAATGTCAATCTTTGGTCTCATTGCTGTAAACTGTTTAAAATTTGTTCTGCTTTTTGTATCTCTTTCTTATAGTCCTTTGTGGACTTCTTCATAAAACCATTCAAAAGAAGTATCTGCTCGGCTTCAATGAAGTTATCGTGGTCAATGGTGAAGAGGATTACTCTATACTCATTACCTACAGATATGCGCAACTCATAGAAATCTGTATCTACAAGTTTCTTTACCAACTTGGTATTTACGACCTTTACATCTGCTAAAATGTTCATCGCATATTTGACCTTGTTCTGAACATTTGCAGGCAGTGAGTTGTAAAACTCATCGAATTCTGTACTTCTTATCATAGTTCTCATGTTGCAAATGTAATACATTTATTACTTTTTACAAAGCAAATGCCAAAAAAGTTTACGAAAGAGAGGAAAATCAGCGATGCAAAGCCAATTATTTTTCTGGAGGGAGTGCAGTTTACCGTCTGCCCAATTA
>JAZNHX010000187.1:0-2443 GCA_045577115.1 Faecalimonas sp.
CGCTGGAGCAGATAAAGGAGATGGCACCGGACAGTCTGACAGTTCACGCACTTGCCATGAAACGTGCATCGAGACTTACACAGGAACAAAAACAGGCGAGAGCAATGCGCGAGCAGAAGCAGGAGGAAGCTCAAATCGCCGAAACTTTATCCCAAATGATTGAACTTGCAAGCGATTACGCACGCCAAATGGAATTAGAGCCGTACTACCTCTACAGACAGAAAAATATTGCCGGAAATTTTGAAAATGTTGGCTACGCAAAGGTTGACAAAGCCGGAATATACAATATACTTATTATGGAGGAAAAACAATCGATTGTAGCCGTGGGAGCAGGTGCGTCCACGAAGATTGTGGTTCCGGATGATAAGGTGATTATTGACGAGAAGACAGGCAATCTGAAAAAGATTGTTCGGTCGGAAAATGTAAAAGACGTAGAACAATATATCAGTCGAATTGACGAGATGATAGAACGAAAGGGAGAACTTTTATGGCATTAAAGAAGAAACCGGTTACCGGCATGAAGGACATGATGCCGGCCGAAATGGAAGTACGCGATTATGTCATCCAAATGGTGAAAGACACTTATCGCACATTTGGATTTTCATCGATAGAGACTCCATGCGTGGAACATATTGAGAACCTTTGCAGTAAGCAGGGTGGCGACAATGAAAAATTGATTTTCAAAATCTTAAAGCGTGGTGAGAAGTTGAAATTAGAGACGGCAGAGACCGAGGCAGATCTAGTGGACGGAGGTCTCAGATATGACCTTACAGTACCGCTTGCAAGATATTATGCAAACCATGCAAATGAATTGCCATCACCATTTAAAGCGATGCAGATTGGAAACGTGTGGAGGGCAGATCGTCCGCAGAGAGGACGTTTCCGTCAGTTCGTGCAGTGTGACATCGACATTCTCGGTGAGCCTAGTAACTTAGCAGAGATTGAACTCATCCTTGCGACAACAGCGATGCTTGGAAAGCTCAATTTCAAGAACTTTACTGTATGTATCAATGATAGAAATATCTTGAAAGCAATGGCAGCGTATAGCGGTTTCCGCGAGGAGGATTACGACGAAGTATTTATCATCTTAGATAAGATGGACAAGATTGGTGCAGAGGGTGTGGCAAATGAACTGAATGAACTTGGTGGCTATACACAAGAAAATGTAAACACATATCTTGCACTCTTTGATGAGATTACAGGTGATATCGAAGGAATTCGCTTCTGCAAAGAGAAACTGAATGGTTTCTTGGATCCGGCAATTGCAGATGGTATGGAGATGATTATTTCCAGTGTCGAAAGTGCCAAGGAAGCAGAGTTTAAGGTGAAATTTGACCCAACACTTGTGCGTGGACAGTCTTACTATACAGGAACCATTTTCGAGATTCGTATGGACGAATTTGGTGGTTCTGTTGCAGGCGGTGGACGCTATGATAAGATGATTGGTAAATTCACAGGACAGGATACACCGGCATGTGGATTCTCCATCGGATTCGAGCGCATCGCAATGCTTCTTCTTGAAAATGGCTACGAATGTGGCGATAAAAAAGAGAAGAAAGCGTACCTAATTGAAAAAAACATGCCGCAGGAAGGAATTTTAAAAGTTCTTGCGATGGCAAAAGAAGACCGTACCAATGGCAAACAGGTTCTGATTGTGAACATGAAGAAGAATAAGAAGTTCCAGAAAGACCAATTGGTGGAAGATGGATACAGTGACATTAAGGAAGTGTACGCAAATTTCATTTAATTACAAGGACTTAATATATAATAGAAAGAGGAAAAGTAAATGGCAGAATCAATGAGAGGCTTGAAAAGAAGCCACAGATGTGCAGAGTTAAACAAAGCAAATATCGGTGAGACAGTTACCGTTATGGGTTGGGTACAAAAGAACCGTAACAAAGGTGGTATCGTGTTCGTTGACCTTCGCGACCGTTCAGGAATCCTACAGCTCATTTTCGAAAATGGAGATGTAAGTGAAGAAGATTTTGAAAAAGCAGGAAGACTCCGCAGCGAGTTTGTAATCGCAGCAGTAGGTGTGGTAGAGGCTCGTTCCGGTGCAGTAAATGAGAACCTTGCAACAGGTGAAATCGAAATTCGTGTAAAAGAACTTCGTATTTTATCAGAGTCAGAGACACCGCCGTTCCCAATTGAAGCAAGCAGCAAGACAAAAGAAGAATTGAGATTGAAATATCGTTACTTAGACCTTAGAAGACCGGACCTCCAGAAGAACCTTATCATGAGAAGTAAGGCTGCAACACTGACTCGTCAGTTCCTTGCAGATGAAGGATTTTTGGAAATCGAAACACCGATTTTGGTCGGAAGTACGCCGGAGGGAGCGAGAGACTACTTAGTACCAAGCCGTGTACATCAAGGAAGCTTCTACGCACTTCCACAATCACCACAGCTATTCAAGCAGTTACTTATGTGTTCAGGATATGACCGC
>JAZNHX010000188.1:0-4995 GCA_045577115.1 Faecalimonas sp.
CAGTGCAAAACCTTGCAGATAAAAGGTAGTCAAGCGGAATAAGAATAGATGTAACAATCACTTGTTCACGATTAATATATAGGATAACATACTGCTTTTTTATTTTTGAGATTTTGGTCTCACATCATTGACTAATGTACAGTTTTAAAAAACTGTCTGAATCAGCACCATGTATAGCACCGTTCCTACACCGATACTAAGCAGATTATTGCGCTTCCACACATGAAGCACTGCCACAACTACTACAGCGATTAATTCCGGAATCCCGTGTGGTGCAGACAGAATAGCTGTGTTTCTCAAACAATAGACCACCAGCATACCAATAATTGCCGGTGTCAGTACCTTCCCAAGATACTGAATGGTCTTTGGAATCGCTTTGCCTTTTGGAAAGATTACAAAAGGAGCGACGCGCGTTGCAAAAGTCGTAAGTGCAACCAATAGAATAATTAAAAATGATGTTCTCGCACTTAATGGCATGACTCTTCCTCCTTATCTAATTTCTTTCTTCCAACAAAAAGCAATGCAACAATTGCCAACATCGCAGGCAAAACAAAACTGCTTGCGTCAAATATGATAAGCGCAACAATCGCCACTGCCACTCCAATCATCTCAGGAATGCGATTTTTCTTATCCATCCACTGCTCTACGAAAATTACAACAAAAAGAGCAGTCATCGCAAAATCAATTCCCTCCGAATTAATCGGGAGCACCGTTCCTGCAATTGCACCTATGGCTGAACCAAGCACCCAGTAAGATTGATTCATAATTGAAATTGCAAAAAGGAATTTATCCTCTTCTACATCATCCGGAACGTTGGTTGTGCAGAGTAGTGAGTACGTCTCGTCCGTCAATCCAAAAATCATGTACCAACGCTTCATGCCCATTTTATTGAATTTTTCCAAGAGCGATATCCCATAAAAAATGTGTCTGACATTCACCATAAACGTCAGAAAAATCACCTGCAAAAATGAAAATCCCGGCACGAAAAAGTTCACTGCCAGATACTGACCGGAGCCTGCATATACCAAGAGACTCATAAGTATCGCCCATAGAAACGAATATCCTTTTTCTGCGTACATTACGCCAAATGCAATTCCGATAAAAAGATATCCGGTCAAAACCGGAATCGTGTAAGGAAATGCCTTGCGAAATGCTTTTTTATATCCTGTCATATTGTTTCCTCACTTGTAAAAAAGCTCTGCGATTGTTCGCGGAGCGAATAATGCCTGTAAATGCAAAAACACACCTAGGCGGATTCGAACCGCCGCACCCGCCTCCGGAGGGCGGTGCTCTATCCCCTGAGCTATAGGTGTATCCGTCTTTCACGACATTGTCAATCGTAACATATTTACTCAAAAAAGTAAAGCAAAGGGATTGCTTTTTTATCTCCCCTGCGTTATAATCAAACAACCATAATATTTATCTATTTATTCACGGACAACATCTGTCCCTTTTTCAACAGTCAAGCGCAAAAATGAGGAAAGGAGTTTTATGAATTATCAACAGTTTGTAATTGTTGTAAAAAACAAAGTTGCGTTAGCATTGGGCGATAGTATGAACCTTTCTATGCATACCGCATTAAAAAACAATGGAGTCGAACGGGTTGGTCTGACAATTTCAGACAAACGAATCAACATCTCTCCTACTATTTATCTTGAAGAATACTACAAACAATTCCAAAATGGCTTTGACATGGAGGACATCATAACAAGCATCTTAGATGTGTATCAGGAGGTGAAATTTGAACACACCTGGCAGATACACACAGTAAAAGATTTTGAAATTATGCGTTCAAAAATCGTTTACAAACTGATTCACGCGAAGAAAAATGAATTGCTACTGAACAAGATGCCTTACATTGCATATCTGGATTTCGCCATCGTCTTTTATATCTTATTTGAAATCGATGAGTCCGGTACAGCCACAATTCCAATTACCCATGAACTTATACAGCTTTGGGACGTATCTTTAGATGAGGTCCAGCAAAATGCTTTTTGCAATGCACCGACACTTTTGCCTGCATGTTTCAAGCCGATGCAGATTGTGATTGACGAGCTTATGGGAACTAACTATAGCGAACAGGAAGCCATTGAGGACCTCATGTTTGTACTCACCAATTCTCTTCGCAGTTTTGGAGCAGCATGTATTTTGTATGATGGAATGTTGGATAAAATCAGTGAAGAAATTGGCGAAAGCTTTTATATTCTCCCAAGCAGCATCCACGAGATGATTATTATTCCAGAGAGCAACAGCCCTTCACGGGAACACTTGAACGAAATGATTACAGAAGTCAACCAGACACAGGTGGATGCAGAGGAAGTGTTATCGGAGTACGTATACTATTATGATTGCACATCAAAAACCTTATCTTAGGTGAATGCCTCCAAATTACAACAGGAGTATGATTCGATGGAATCATACTCCTGTTATATTATGAATTATTCTTTTGCTCTACCTAAGTATTCACCTGTTCTTGTATCGATCTGGATTACTTCTCCTTCTTCGATAAAGATAGGAACCATAACTGTTGCTCCAGTCTCAACTGTTGCAGGTTTTGTAACGTTTGTTGCTGTATTACCTTTTACACCCGGCTCTGTCTCTGTAATTTTAAGACTTACAAAGTTCGGTGCTTCTACGCTAAATGCTTTACCTTGGAAGAATTGAATTGTAACTTCATCATTCTCTCTAACATACTTGATTGCAGTTTCTACTTCATCATAAGCAAGTGGGATCTGATCATATGATTCAGGATCCATAAAGTAGTAAAGCTCACCATCATTGTATAAGTACTGCATTTTCTTTTTCTCAATGTGAGCTTTTGGGAATCTGTCATTCGGGTTGAACGCTTCTTCTCTTGTAGCTCCTGTCAAAATGTTTTTATATTTTGTTCTTACAAAGGCAGCACCTTTACCTGGTTTTACATGTTGGAATTCAAGAATTACATGTGGTTGTCCATTAATCTCGAATGTAATACCGTTTCTAAAATCACTTGCGCTAATCATAATTGTCCTCCTAATTTTACTCTGTTAAACGCCAAAATACTACAGAGCATACTTATTGATGTAATTTTAAATGATTTTTTATATTTTTTCAAGCCTTTTTTTCGTTTTAAGGCTCTATATGCATAATTTCTAAGATGGTTTTCAGTTCTTCTACCCCAATTTGCCCCGGAGCAGATGCTTTCCCTAATGAACCGAAGGTAATTGAAGAACCAAATATCTCTCCAGCAATTCTACTCACAGCTCCCATTGGGGACATTGACATTGTGATAATTGGACGGTCTGCATGCTCCGATGCCATTTCTTCCGTCGCCTCAAGAAGTGTCAATACATCCTTCTTACTTTGTGGCATAACAGCAATCTTCGGAATATCCACTCCTAGTGTCTGCATATCACACAGTCTGCGCACAATCTCTTCTTTGTCCGGTGTCTTTTTAAAATCATGACTGGAACCCACAACCTTCACTCCATATCTGTGCGCCGCCTCTACGATAGAAGTAACCTCCTTCTCTGCTGCAAACACTTCGACATCCACAAGATCAATATTACCACTTGCAATCATCATCTTATTCAGCATCGCATATGGTTTGGCACCCAGTTCCTTTTCTCCGCCTTCTGTCTTCGTTCGAAACGTAAACAGAATCGGCTTGTCCATGAGAACCTCGCGCAACTTTGCAGAAAGTTCCACAACTTTTTGCATCTCAAGCACGGATTCGTACCAATCCGCACGCCATTCTACCAAATCTGCAGGTACATTTACAATCTCTTTTGCCATCTGAAGTATCTCTTCTTCTGACTTTCCCACGATAGGTACGCAGATCTTTGGCATACCCTCGCCAATGTTCACATTTCTGACTATTACAGGCTTCATGCTGTCTTCCTCCATCTCTTCGCTGCTTCTATCATAAGATAAAATTTCTTTCATTTCAACCACTCCTTGACATTTTTGGTTTTTCGCTTTACTGTTAAAAGGAATCAGTAAAAGAGGTGAATCTAAATGAAAGAGATTACAGGTCATACAAAACTATTCGGTGTTCTTGGAACTCCGATTACACATAGTATCTCACCGCAGATGCACAATGAGGCATTCCGCCAATTAGGCTTGGACTGTGTCTATGTTGCATTCGAGGTTGGTATAGACGGTATGCCAGCCGCAGTAGAGGGTTTACGCACTTTGAATGTGCGTGGCTACAACGTGACTATGCCAAACAAAAATATTATGGCAACACTATGCGACAGGCTATCTCCTGCTGCTGAAATTATCGGTGCAGTCAATACAGTTTTAAACGACAATGGAATTTTGACAGGACATACCACAGACGGAACCGGATATATGCGCGCTGTGGAGGATGCCGGTCACAATATTATTGGAAAGAAAATGACTCTCCTCGGTGCGGGCGGTGCTTCGACCGCTGTCTTTGTACAAGCTGCACTCGATGGTCTGTCAGAGATATCTGTGTTTAGTCGCAGCACGAGCAAGTTCAATGAACGTGCCAAGAATATTATTGATAAATTAAAAGAACACTCTTCATGCAAGGTGAACTTATATGATTTGGAAGATGAAGCGCGCTTAAGACATGAAATCAGTGAAAGTGCTATCTTAACAAACGGTACTTCCGTAGGAATGGCACCAGATGTCGACGCATCGCTAATCAACGACCCAAGCATGTTCCACAAGGATTTGATTGTATCGGACATCATTTATAATCCGCGGGAAACAAAACTCATAAAGCTCGCAAAAGAAGCCGGATGTCCAACTTTTAATGGTCTGTATATGCTTCTCTATCAAGGGGCTGAGGCATTTAAGATATGGACCGGTCAGGATATGCCGATAGATATCATCAAGGCTAAGTATGACTCTGTGAAGAAAAGTCTGTAAATTCAGATCTTCTATGATAATGACAGAGCAGAAAGTTCAGTTGATGAGCTTTCTGCTCTTGTTTTATATATAACAAGACACGCTGTGCATGTCAAGAGCAGGCGAGAATTCCCGCCT
>JAZNHX010000189.1:0-14669 GCA_045577115.1 Faecalimonas sp.
GAACGACATGGCTACGATCCGACTTCTATAGATATTAGTAAGAAAATAGAAGTATTTCAAAGTGAGAGTCAATTAAGTGAGTTTATACAAAAGGCAAAGAAAAGAGAGAACGTTGGGAAAAAATTATATATTGGCATAATATCTGATAGAATAGCAGAGTTGGTAGAAAAAGAGTTGGGGTATAATATAAAAAATTTTAATTGTGCCCTTTATTCAGATAGTATACGAAAAATATTTAAGGACCATGGGGAAGAAGAAAAGGAAAAGTTGAGAGGACAAAGAGCAGTGCAAAATGAAGATTTTTTAAAAATTGTTCGAGTGATAGGTAATTCAGAATCAATTGAACAAGGCGATTTCTACAACAGACAACCTGTAATTAAGTTTAAAAAAGATGGAATGACAGTAGTGGCCATTGTAGCAGATGGTGTCTTGGATTTGTATACACTGACAATGTATATAAGTATAAAAAATAGAAGCCTTGCAACAGCTACAGATGAACAAGCCCCTGTAAATACGCCCGAGACGACACGAAGTACAGCTTCTAATAATATTATATCAGAAATGAAACAAAATACAACAGAAATTTAAAAAAAATCAACATATAGACTTGTTGACGGTGTATTTATACTTCATTATAATATTCTTAATGACAACAGATATTAGTATATAACATGAGGTGAGTATCATGACGAAAGAACAATTGGCGTCTCTCGCGAAGGACGCAATGGAAAAGGCTTACAGTCCATATTCTGGTTACAAAGTAGGTGCAGCACTATTATGCAAGGATGGAAGCGTCTATACCGGGTGCAATGTGGAAAACGCAAGCTTTTCGGCAACCAACTGTGCAGAGAGAACTGCATTTTTCAAAGCGGTGAGTGAAGGGGAGCGAGAATTCTCAGCGATTGCAATCTGTGGTGGTAAAGATGGGGTGATAGAAAGTCTGTTTCCACCGTGTGGTGTGTGCAGACAAGTGATGCGGGAGTTCTGTGAGGACGACTTTGAAATTCATTTGATTACAAAAGAAGGGATAGAAACATATACGCTGGGGGAACTATTACCGGTGAGTTTTGCGTCTAAAATGATTGAAGTTTAAATGATTGAAGACAAAACAACTCTTTTGTCCATGTAGAGGGTTGTTTTGTCTATTAGGTACAGAAAAACAAGAAAATCCTACGAAACCGGAAGATACAGATGAAGAATTAGATACAGAACCGGATAGTGCAACAAAGGACGAAAAGGATGAGGACGAGACGCTTATTGAGTTGCCGATTATACCATATTAATATTAAGAAATAATAACACCCTGCGGAAGAATGAAATCCGCAGGGTGTCTCCATGTCCGTATTTAGTTTGCTTCAAAACTACTTGTGGATGTTCCGACTGTAATAGTATAAGTCTGACCTTTTTGGATATCAGGACTACTAAGAATTACAACAGCAAAGTCTAGTTCGGGTTCGTGTGTAAGAATCGTGTTTCCATTTGAATCTTTCAACTCGATTTTCGTTCCGGCTGCTTGGTTTCCGACGCTGACTGCAATTACACCTTGTTTAGAATCGCTGAAGGTCTGTGCCATGCCGGAAGCTCCGGTTCCGATGAATGTACCACCTGAGATAATAGCACTTTTGTCGTAGTCGAGGGTAGCAGTATCACCACGAGTCGGACCAACTACAATGGTATGACCACCGGTGATTTCCAAACTGCCGTTTGCATCAATTCCGTCGCCGGAAGCATTGACATATAGGTTTCCGCTTGAAATGATGATGCTGCCGTTGGAAGAGGAAGAACCTCCTGGGCCACCCATTCCGCCGCCCATGCCACCGCGGCCACTGCCGAACTGTTCATTGCCACGCATGCCACCGTATCCACTGGAATCTGTGCCACCGGCCGCATTGAGACCGTCATCTCTTGCGACGAGTTTGATATCACCACCACTTACCACAATGTCCAGAGCCTCCAGACCTTCGTAACTTTCGCTAATGTCAATGGCTCCGCCTGAGATGGTCAGTGTTTCATCTGCATGGAATCCATCGTCGCCGGAGGCGATTGCAAACTTGCCGCCACTTACGGTAATGGAAGCATTGGAATGTACTGAGTCGTCTGCAGAATCTATCGTAAAGGTTCCACCTTTAATTAACATATCACCGGCAGATTTGATTGCTTTGATACTTGTGCTGTTGTCATCGTTCTCTGTGGTCTGGTTGTCTGTTTCCGATTGAGATTGAGGCTGGGATTGGGCTCCGGATTCGCCGGGACGACCCGGACGATTGCCACGACCACCGCCCATACCGCCACCCATGCCACCCATGAAGTTACCCCATGAGTCAGAGGATTGTTTGCTGGCATTGACGCTTCCACCACCGGATGTAATCTGAAATGTACCGTCATTAATCAGCATGGAATTTCCGGCACTCAGGCCATCACCCTCAGCAGCAATCTCAAGAGAACCATCTTTGATATACATAAAACCGAGTGTAGTGTCCTCTGTATTTTCTGCGTGAATACCATCTTTTCCGGATGCAATGGTCATGCTTGCATTTGTCATCCGTACACTGTCATTCGCATCCAATCCGTGTGAGGCGGAATTCACGGTATAAGTACCGCCTGTGAATACAAGGTCGTCCTTGCAAACGATGCCATGGTCTGCAGGGGAGGTAATCGTAAGGTTTCCTGAACCATTGAAGGTTAAGTCTTGTTTTGAGAAAACGGCACCATCAATATTGTTGTCATCAATGGTGGTAAAGGTTCCACCATTTGCAAGTGTGTTGTCTGAACCATTTGCCAAGGTTACAAATACTTTATCTGCCTCTATAATATAGAGAGCAGCGGATGTACTGCTTGTAATTGAAGCGTTATTCAGCACGATTTGCAGTTTGTCAGACTCCTCTGCATCTACAACAATCATGCCGTTATCCAATGTGCCGGAGAAGATATAGGTTCCTTCTTCCGAAAGGGTGATTGTGTTCTTCTTAATCTTTACTGCGTTCGATTTACAGGACACAGAATCGCCCTTCAAATCGATGGAAACACTTTTAGATGTGTCGTAATCGGTTTTGAAATCACGGTCTGTGAACATCTCATCTTCATTAATAATGGTCGATACAATCTTCTCATTAGAAGTGATATCATTCGCATTATTTTCAACATTGTTATCTTCTGTAGAAGAATTGTTTCCACATCCTGTAAGTGTCAGCGTAAACACGCAAAGTAGGACAAGGAGTTTTTTATTTCCTTTCATAAAGTGATACCTCCGTATTAAAGTTCGGTTGTAATTGTGGACTGTTTAGAAATATTAATTTCTAGGTTTCCATTTCTGCAACGAAGTTTATCGATGAATTCTTTTTCTTTTGTAGCATCCTTCAAAACAATATCGTATGTCAAACGGAATAAACTTCCCATGTTTGTTGTCTTGACACTTGTAAGTTCGTAAGTTTTTGTATAAGTTGAGAAGATATCATCAAACACACCGGAATAATCCAAATCTTCCGGAATTGTTATGTTGAGAGTCTTGTATGTTGCCACGATTTTCTTGGAACCAAAATCTAACTGGCTGTAGAGCACAAAGATGGCGCACAAGATGATAGCAAACAATACGGCAAATCCAAGATATCCCATACCCGCGATAAGACCTGCGCCCATAGCGAGGAATAAAGTTCCGATTTCTTTTGCAGTTCCCGGTACTGAGCGAAAGCGAACCAAGCTGAATGCACCTGCAACGGCAACACCGGTTCCTACATTTCCATTTACCATCATAATGACAACACAGACAACCGCCGGCAGGAGAGCTAGCGTCACTACAAAGCTTTTGGTGTAACGTGTTTTGTACATGTAGCTGAATGCGATAATCAGTCCGATGACAAGTGATACGCCGATGCAGAGTAGGAAGTCAGGTACGCTGATTACGTTGGTTAATTCTGTGTCAAAAATTCCTTTAAATATTGTTTCCATAGATTGTTTCCTCCTTTAGTTTCGGATAAATCAGTGTTTGATATGCTGTCCCATATTTGGAAAATGATGTTTTATAAATGCGTTCTTTCGATAGAACTTCTGTCATCCAAAGCGGAATACCGCTCGAGCATTTGATTTCCATAAGTACAAGTCCTTCATCCAATATGAGATTGCCTCCAACGTCGGATTCTAAGGATAGATTTGATTGGCGGCAGAGAATATGGTCGTCAAAGGTCACGCGAAAATCAGAGCCATCCTTCGCGTAAAATGCTTCTCGCTCATAGGAGAGAAAGACGGTTGGATGGAGACTACCGTAATATTCTAAAAAGTAATCAATCTCGTCCGTAATCTGTGTTTTTTCTGCGCATGAGTTTCCAGCGCATATCCAATTCACTGCATCTTTTTCCAGAAGGGGCACACGCCTTTTGTAGACAACTCCTTTGTATTTCTTCTTGAGTTCTACGAAGACCGGCGTGTCGGAATCCGCCTTGCGGTAACTGCGAATGCGAAGCTTCTCTTTGTAAGCAGGCTTCTCAATGGAACGTCGAATCAGTCGATAATTATCGGTATCAAAGTAGAGATTGCGGATGGTTGTGCGTCCATAGTCATCCAATGCCATATGCGGTTCCATTGCCTTAAGAACGATTTCCTGTTGCGCCTTTGTCAGTATGTACTTTATTTCATAGCGTTTGAAAATGGTTTGGTATGACATGAAGTCATGCTCCTTTTTGTTCTGGATATTTCTGTTAATAATCATAAAGAAAAGTGTTAAATGTTTTGTGAAAGAAGTGTGAAAAAACTGTGAAATGAAGTGATGTAAAGAAAAAAGCGACTGATACAACTGTGAAAGTACAGTGTATTAGCCGCTTGTGATTTTATAATCTCACCACCGTATGACGATGTCCGGTGTGTTTCAAGAACTTTTTCAAAATATCCTGTGTCTTTATCTTTAGACTGGAAGTATTGATACATGGATGGCATCCGATGTATTCTGCATCAAGTACATCCTTGTCAATTAAAAGGTCTACATACCAGTCTTTGTCGTTCATAAGTCCCAGTACGCTGACAGAACCCGGAGTAATATTTAAGTACTTCTCCATATATTCCGGCTCTGCAAAAGAGAGTCTGGAGATACCGAGTTGTTTTGATAAATCTTTTGTCATGAATTTCTTGTCTCCCGGAATGAGAAGTAAGAAGAAGGTTGTCTTTTGCTGGTTGCGCAAGAAAAGGTTCTTGCACATCGTTACGCCAAGCTTCTCATCCACTAATTCACATGCTTCCATTGTATCAGCCGCATCATGATCGATGCGCTCATATGGAATTTTTAATTTATCTAATATCTCATACACAGCCATCTCTTTTGGAAGGCGACCCTCATCTGTAGGGGCTGTTGTATAGATCTCATCACTTACATAGATCTCGCTCATGGTTTATTTCCTCGCTTTTCCATATTTTCTTCCATTAGTATAACGAAGCAAAGTGGAAAAAACAAGCCATTTTGCATATATTGAATTATAGCATGGTGAAATGGGTGATGGTATGCGTCTTTGTGAATTGCGAGAGAAGGAAGTGATTAATCTCTGCACGTGCAAACGACTTGGATGCGTGGAGGATTTGATATTTGACTTGTGTGATGGGTGTATTCAGGCGATTATTGTTCCGGAGAGAATGAAGTTCTGTGGTATCTTTGGAAGCGATTGTGAGTATGTAATTCCGTTTGAATGTATCAAAAAAGTGGGTTCAGACATTATTATGGTGGAAATATCCGAAGAAAAATGCTTGAAAGGTTGCAAAGAGTAAAAACTTTCTGTTAAAATATAATGTAAGGATTTTTACAGGGAGGATAAACAAATGAAATGTCCATATTGTAATAATACAGATACAAGAGTAATCGATTCCCGCCCGGCTGAGGATGGAAGTTCGATTCGAAGAAGAAGATGTTGTGATGAATGTGGAAAACGTTTTACTACTTATGAGAAGGTGGAGACGATTCCGTTAATTGTAATAAAGAAGGATGACAATCGTGAGCAGTTTGACCGTTCAAAGGTAGAAGGTGGCGTTCTTAGAGCGTGCTATAAGAGGCCGGTTTCTGCGGAGCAGATTCAGAGAACCTTAGAGAACATCGAGACGGAGATTTTTAACCGTGAGGAAAAAGAGATTTCGACCAATGTAATTGGCGAGATTGTCATGGAACATCTGAAAGAACTGGACGAGGTTGCATACGTTCGTTTTGCATCTGTTTATCGTGAGTTTAAGGATGTGAACACATTTATGTCAGAGATAAAGAAGATTTTAGAAAAGTAGGAGACGATAGATGAAACTCATTTCGTGGAATGTAAATGGAATCCGTGCCTGTGTGCAGAAGGGGTTCTTGGACTTTTTTCTTGAGGTCGATGCAGATATTTTCTGTATTCAGGAAAGCAAGATGCAGGAGGGACAGCTGGAATTAGAGCTAGAAGGTTATCATCAGTATTGGAACTACGCAGAGAAAAAGGGATATTCGGGAACAGCTATTTTTACAAAACAGGAACCGATTTCCGTACAGTATGGCATTGGAATAGAGGAGCATGACCGAGAGGGGCGCGTGATTACGCTGGAATTCGAAGACTTCTATATGGTGACAGTGTACACACCGAATTCTCAGGACGAGCTCAAACGACTGGATTACCGCATGCAGTGGGAGACAGATTTCCTAGCATATCTTAAGAAACTAGAAGCGAAGAAGGGTGTCATTTTCTGTGGAGACCTAAATGTAGCACATCAGGAAATTGACCTTAAGAATCCTAAGACGAATAGAAAGAATGCAGGCTTCACGGATGAGGAGCGTGCAAAGTTCGGTAAAGTATTGGAAGCAGGATTCATTGACACATTCCGATATTTCTATCCGGACGCAGAGGGCATCTACTCTTGGTGGTCTTATCGTTTTAGTGCGAGAGTGAAGAATGCAGGATGGAGAATTGATTATTTCTGCGTATCCGAGTGTCTGAAGGATAGATTACTGGATGCAAAGATTCTGACGGACGTGATGGGTTCAGACCACTGTCCGGTACAGCTTGATTTGAAATAGGAGGCGTGACAAATGAGAATAGAACGTGAACATACAGCAGCAATTGTGGTGGATTATCAGGAAAAACTGGTTCCGGTTATGAATGAGAAGGAACGGCTGATTCACAATTCTGAGATTTTGTTAAAAGGGCTTAAGATATTAGATGTTCCAATGTATATTACGCAGCAATATACAAAGGGACTTGGTACAAGTATCAAGGAGATTACGGACGCAACAGAGGATATGGCTTACACGGACAAGTTATCGTTTACAGCGTTTGACTGTGTGGCTGACAAAATTGCTTCTAAGAAATATATTATTGTGTGTGGAATAGAGGCGCATATCTGTGTGCTTCAGACGGTGATTGATTTGAAAGCGACAGGCTTTGTTCCGGTGCTGGTTGCAGACTGCATTTCCAGCAGAAAGGAATCGGACAAGCAGATTGCGATTGAGCGTGCGCGTCAGGAAGGCGCGATTGTGACCACTTATGAATCACTGCTATTTGAACTTCTGAAGGTGGCAGGTACTGATACCAGTAAACAGATTCAGAAACTGATTCGATAACGAAAGAAGGGAAACTTATGTTAAAGGGAAAAACAGTAATTCTCGGTGTGAGTGGCAGCATTGCTACGTATAAAATTGCTGACCTCGCAAGTAAGCTTTCGAAGCTTCACTGTGATGTACATGTGATTATGACAAAGAATGCGACAAATTTTATCAATCCGATTACATTTGAGACATTGACGAACAACAAATGTCTTGTGGATACATTTGACCGCAATTTCCAATATAGTGTCGAGCACGTGGCACTTGCGAAAAAGGCGGATGTCGTTCTTGTTGCACCTGCTACGGCAAATGTAATTGCAAAGATGGCACATGGTTTGGCGGATGACATGTTAACTACGACCGTATTGGCATGTACTTGTCCAAAAGTCGTGTCTCCAGCAATGAATACGCAGATGCTGCACAATCCGATTACACAGGACAATCTGGATATTTTGAAACATTATGGCTTTGAGATTATTGAGCCTGCAACCGGAATGCTAGCATGCAAAGATATCGGAGACGGAAAACTTCCGGAAACAGATGTTCTGTTGGATTATATTTTGAAAACGATTGCATTTGAAAAAGATATGGAAGGCTTAAATGTCCTTGTGACAGCCGGACCAACGCAGGAGTCTCTCGACCCGGTGCGCTATATTACGAATCATTCATCAGGTAAGATGGGATATGCGATTGCGAGAAATGCGATGCTTCGTGGGGCGAAGGTAACGCTGGTGAGCGGTGAGACTTCGATTCCGAAGCCGAGATTCGCCGAAGTGGTTGATATTAAGAGTGCGGCGGATATGTTTGAGGCTGTAACGAGCCGTGCGGATAAGCAGGATATTATTATTAAGGCGGCGGCAGTGGCAGATTACACACCGGCGACATTCAGCGATGATAAGATTAAGAAAAACGACGGAGATATGTCGATTCCGTTAGACAGAACACAGGATATTTTGAAATATCTGGGTGAACATAAACGTCCGAATCAGTTCTTATGTGGATTCTCGATGGAGACAAAGGATATGCTGGAGAATTCGAGAAGAAAACTGGTGCACAAGAATCTGGATATGATTGTTGCCAACAATCTGAAGGTGGCAGGAGCCGGATTCGGTGTGGACACAAATGTCATTACCATGATTACTCCAGGCAAGGAGATTGCACTTGAGATGATGAGTAAGGATGAGGCTGCAGAGCAGATTTTAGATGAGGTACTGAGACAAAGAGCAAGATAGAGACAAGGAGGGACTGGAACATGAATACAAGAAAACATGATACTCGTTTTATGGTTAGTGTCGGATTGATGGCAGCGATTGTAATTGTTTTGGCTAATACACCATTAGGTATGATTCAGCTTCCGATTGTCAAGGCGACAACGGTGCATATTCCGGTTATCATCGGAGCGATTTTACTTGGACCTATGGCGGGAGCAATCCTTGGCGGTGTCTTTGGTGTGTGTTCTCTTATCAGCAATACGATGGCACCTACGCTTTTATCGTTTGCATTTTCGCCGTTTATGAGTACAACCGGTATTATTGGTGCTATTGAGGCAATCTGGGTTTCGGTTGGTTGCCGAATTCTAATCGGATTGGCAGCAGGATGGCTATGGAGGTTGTTTAAGAAGATAAAACTGAATCAGATTGTTGCACTCTCGGTTACCGGTTTTGTTGGTTCTATGGTGAATACGATTGCAGTGATGGGAAGCATTTATCTTCTGTTTGCGCAACAGTATGCAGAGGCGAAAGATGTGGCAGTAACCGCAGTGTGGGGACTCATTATGGGCACGGTGACAGCGTCTGGAATTCCTGAGGCGATAGCGGCAGCAGTCATTGTGGCAGTTGTGACGAAGGTACTTTTAAAATCGAGACTTATAAGGGGATAATATGAAAAAAAGAATCGTTCCTATCATAATATTACTTGCGTCTTTTGTGGGTTATAGTGCTGTCAATTTCTTCTTTCCGGCAGAAGATAATGTACCTGTATATCAGGAAATTACAGTTGCAGATTCTGTTTTTGAAGACAAATTTTATTTCGATCAGCTGCCGAAAGAGGAACAGCTTATTTACAAAGAATTATATCAGGGTGTTGATGCTCATGCAGAAGATATAACAGTGCATTGTTTAGATGGAGAGCAGGCCGGAGAGATATTACACTCGGTCGTCTATGATTTTCCTGAAATCTTTTGGACAGACGGAGCTTCCAATACGCTTACTTACGAAGGGAGTCATGTGGTTGTTCAGCCAACATATAGTTATTCTCTTGAAGAGCGTGAGCGCATGCAGGCAGAAATAGATACTGAGGTGAATGCCATTCTTTCACAGATATCTATGGAAAGTAGTGAATATGATAAAATCAAATATATATACGAAACGTTAGTCAAAGACGTTGCTTATGTAGAAAACGCGCCGGATAATCAGAATATTTACAGCACATTTGTCAGAAAAGAAACAGTGTGTGCAGGGTATGCGAAAGCAAATAAATACCTGTTAGACAGATTAGGTGTTTACTGTATATATGTACTGGGAAATGCAGCGGAGGAAAGCCATGCATGGAATATTGTGCGGTGTAATGGCGTGCTGTGTTATGTGGATGTCACTTGGGCCGACCCACTTTTTTCCGAAGAAGTCCAAGACATGCCAGAGATAACAGAGGAAATCTTATATGACTATCTCTGTTGTAGTGATACGATGTTAGGAGCTACGCATCAGGCGGATGAACAATATAATTATCCGAAATGTATAGCGAATGATTGGGAATATTATCATCTTAATCAAATGTATTATGACAGTGCAGATAGAAAAACGCTGCTAAACGCAATGTATGCTTCAATTAATGCCAAAAAAGACAACACTACGTTTAAGTTTTCGGATGGAACCGTGTATACACAGGCAAGAGATTTACTCGTAAACGAGTTGATGGAAAAGGCAGGGCAGCACTTGTGCGACCGCTACAGATTACGAGAGGTCGAGTTCATGTACAGCGAATATCCGGATTTGAATCGATTTGTGGTTTGTTGGAAATATGAATAATAGTATCCGAAAAGGGATGTTGCCATTTGGTAACATCCCTTGATGATTATAAAGAGTATATATTTTATAGGTATCCACCATCTACGCCAATAATCTGTCCGGTGAGATAACCCGGTGAGGAGGCTAACTGCAATACAATATCTGCCACTTCTTCTGGTGTACCGAAACGACTTGCAGGAATTTCATTTTTCAGAATAATTTTATCTTCTTCACTCAACTGATTGTTCATGTCCGTGTCGATGACTCCGCAGGCGATTGCGTTTACCTGAATATTGCTTGGAGCCAGTTCTTTTGCCAAGGCTTTCGTAAGTCCGTGTACACCTGCCTTGGTTGCAGAATAGGCTGCTTCGCAGGAAGCACCGGCAGTTCCCCACATGGAAGAAATGTTGATGATTTTTCCTGATTTTTTGGAAACCATCTCGGGAATCACTGCACGTGAGCAATAGAATACCGATGATAGATTCGTCTGTATGATGCGGTTCCATTCTTTGTCGGTCATCTCGCTGAGTAGACCAATGTGTGCGATGCCTGCATTATTTACAAGAACATCTAGGAAGTCACATTTTTTGTAGATGGTTTTAAACATTTTTTCAACATGGTCCGGATTCCCCACATCTCCGATAACCATATCACAGGAAGCTCCCTGTATGGCTTCGATTTCTGCGCAAACCTTCTCTAACTGAATCACAGAATGGTTACAGTTTAAAAATACGTGATACCCTTCTTTTGCAAATGCAAGTGCAATGGCACGTCCAATTCCTCTGGAAGCGCCGGTTACAAGTACAGTTTTCTTATTCATAACGTTCCCCCGTTCATTTTGTATTCCTTGACTTAATGTTATTATACTATGAAAGGATAAGGAATGAAAGAAAAATTATTTATCAGTAGTAGACGATAAAATAGAATTCATTTATAATGTAAGTATGACATATCAAAAGGATGGGTACAGACATTGATAGAGAGGGCAATTGCGTTCGCGACACGGGCACATGAAGGACAAGTTCGAAAGGGTACAGCGAGACCCTTTATCCAGCATCCGTTGGAAGTGGGAAAGATTGTGGCGTCTATGACAAAAGATGAGGAGGTCATCAGCGCGGCAATTTTACACGACACCATAGAGGACTGCGAAGACATCACAGAGGTAATCCTAAGTGAGAAGTTCACTCCGCGAGTAGCGAGCTTGGTTTTGCAGGAGAGCGAGGATAAGTCTAAGACATGGATGGAACGAAAAAGTGCAACGATTGCGCATCTCAAGGTAGCTCCGCAAGAGGTTCAGATGATAGGGCTTGCGGACAAGTTGTCGAATATGCGTGATATAGATAGAGATTATCCGGAGTGCGGTGAGGAACTTTGGAATCGTTTCAGAATGAAAGACAAGTATGTGATTGGTTGGTATTATAAGAGTATCCGGGAGTCGCTCAAAGAGGCAATGGCGGGGACGGAAGCCTACAGAGAATATTGTGAGTTGGTTGTGAAGAATTTTGGTGATTAAAAGTGTAGCAGATTTGCTGCACTTTTTATTATGTGGAAAATTTCAATCAGATATTGACAATGAATTGCAGTTGACATACAATCAATTTTGGTTAAAATAAAATTGATAATTTAACAAAAAAGGAAGATAAACATGATATACAGACAAATGGAAGCAGAATGGGAGTTTCTAAGCAAAACGGAACGAAAAATTGCAGAAACGATATTAAAGGATCCGGAAGCATTTATCAATTATTCTGCGATTAACTTGTCGCAGATAGCCGATGTCTCACAGGGTAGTATCAATAATTTTTCAAAGAAATTCGTAGATGGCGGATTTTCTACACTCAAAAAACAGCTTGCCATGGATTTGAATGAGTATCGGGAAGAAACAACGGATACAGAATTGGCGGACAGTAGCATTAAAGATGTGATGAAGTCATCCAGAGAGCGAATCGAGAAGGCATTTCTTCTGACGGAGGAGATGAACGATGAAGCCACACTTAAAAAAGTTTCTGAGATGATTATGAAGGCGAAAAAGATTGAAATCTATGGTATCTATCAGTCAGGTAATGTGGCTCAGAGCTGTTATTATCAATTTCTGCAGATGGGGCTTCCGGTGGCGTGTGTGACGGATGTGCTGGTGTGCCCAGTCTCAGCGTCTATGCTGGACAGGGAATCGCTGGTTATTGCGATTTCGTCTTCCGGTAAAACGAAGGATATTTATGAGACCGTGAAGATTGCGAAGGAGAATCATGTTCCGTGTGTCTGCATTACGCGAAATAAAAAAGGACCGATTGCGCAGCTTTGTGATGAGGTACTCACCATCGCAATTGGGGAAGAAATGCTTGGCAGAAGCATCAGTATGGTGAGACAGTGTGAATATTTTTTAATTGATGCTATTTGCTCTTATATAAGTCGTCATATGGAGGCAAATGACAAAGAACAGTATCTCAGACTTTCCGGCATTTTGAATTCTCATGATATTGAGGAGTAAGCATGAAACTTTTTAAAAATAGAGACGTAAAAAATGCATTTATAATAGGGGCTCTAAGCACAATTGTATATCTTGCCTGCTATTTCGCAAAAAGTATATTGAGCATTGTATCGCCACAGATGGTTGAGGGAGCAGGCGTAAGTGTGGAATTCATCGGTACACTTTCTACTGCCAATATGCTTTTTTATGCGGGAGGACAATTAATCAACGGAATCATTGGAGATAAGGTTAAGGCAAAATATTTGGTTGGCGGAGGTTTGATTCTGTCCGGTGTCTGCAATGCGGTTATGGGGGTTATACATGTGCCGTTTGCTATGTTGGCGGCGTACAGTATTAGCGGATTTTTCCTGTCAACACTTTACGAACCGCTTGTGAAATTGATTGCAGAAAATACGCATCCGAGCCATGCGGAAAAGTCTTGTTTGGGACTTACGTTCGCGTCTCTCTTTGGGGTTCCGATTGCCGGAATTGTAGCGTTCCTTTTTAATTGGAAAAATGTATTTCTCGCATGTGGAGCATCTCTGATTGTGATGGGAATCGTATTCTACTTTTCTATCGTGTCTATGGAGAAAAGAGGAATCGTAAAGTATCGCGTGATAGAAAAGCAGGCAAAAAAGGGTGGCAGCTTTAAGATTTTGATTGAAAATTCGATTATCAAATTTACGATGGTTGCAGTACTAACCGGTGTTGTACGTACCTCAGTTACTTTTTGGATACCTACATATTTGTCTCAATATCTCGGATATACAGCAGGTGTTGCTGCGACCATTTATACGGTCATGACCTGTGTACAATCAGCATCACCGTACATTACAAATATTGTTGTATACGAATATGTTTTGAAGAGAAACATGAATCGCATGCTATTTGTGATGTTCGGGGTGAGTGCAGTTAGTTTTGTGTTGATGTTTGCAGTACACAGTCCGTTTCTCAATATCGTGTTTCTTACGATTTCGATTATGAGTGCTAACGGTGCATCCAATACACTTTGGAATGTGTATTGTCCGAGTCTTCATCATACAGGAATGGTCTCTACGGCAACAGGATATCTGGATTTTATGAGTTACCTCGCGGCAGGAATTGCGAATCAGTTGTTTGCAAATGCGATTGCGCAGATTGGATGGGGGAATCTGATTTTAGTGTGGGCAGCGCTAATGCTGGCAGGTGTTGCAATTTCGGTTCCAAGGAAGAAATATAATTTTCTTGACAAATCCACCTTTCAAGGCTAATATATCAATAGTCTTAAATATAAGAAGTAAAAGGTGTTGAGAAAGAGGAGTACACATCATTCGCTTGCCAGAGAGGATTACTCACGGGCTGAAAGGTAATTCAAAGATAGAAATGTGGAAAGTAGCTTTTGAACCGGATGTCTGAACTGCCAGTAGGATGTCCCGGAGTGGTTCACGTTATCGAACTGATAAGGTATAAATAAAGGTGGTACCGCGGATTTTCGCCCTTTGCATGATGCAAGGGTTTTTTTTATGAGGAGGAAGCTATGAGCAAGCAACTTGAAAAAACTTACAATCCAAAAGAGATTGAATCGAAACTTTATGACAAATGGTTGGGAAAAAAATATTTCCACGCAGAAGTAGACAGAAGCAAGAAGCCATTTACCATTGTAATGCCACCACCGAACATT
>JAZNHX010000190.1:0-3397 GCA_045577115.1 Faecalimonas sp.
CCGGCGCACATTCTATGTCCCGGAGCAAGACGTTCCGGTTTGTTCATTGTCTCTTTAAAATTATATGCCATTTCCGCCTTCCCCCTTACTCTCTGATTCCAAGATAACGATAAGTTTCACCTGCATCGTCATCTGCCACGATTTGTTTCAAGTCTGCAAATACTTTTTCCATATCTTCCACACGCACATCACGTCCGCCAAGACCGTAAATATAGTTGACAGCGTGAGCCTGTGAACGCGCACGGAACATGGCTGCCATTACATCTGAACCTAATGGTCCACCGTGGTTGGTGTAGCCTTCTGCTCTGTCCATAATTGCAACTGCTTTGACATTCTTAAGCGCTTCCGCAATCTCTTCTGCAGGGAACGGACGGTAAAGGCGAATCTTAATAAGACCTACCTTCTCACCTTTTGTGCGAAGTGCATCAATGGCATCCTTGGTTGTACCTGCTGCCGAGCCAATCATTACAACTGCTGTCTCTGCATCTGCCATGCAGTATTCTTCAAAGAGTCCGTACTCCCTTCCTGAGATTCCTGCAAACTCTTTTGCAATCTCTTTTACAACTGCCACGGTATTTTTCATACCTTCTGCCTGATTGCGTTTTGCTTCCATATAATAATCGGTAATCGCATACGGTCCGACTGCCATCCTCTCCTCCGGATTCAGAAGATAGTTTTCCGGCTCATATTCGCCGACAAAGTTCTTCACTGCGTCATCTTCTAATAATTCGATGTTCTCCACCGCATGGCTAGTGATAAAACCATCCTGACAAATCATAATCGGAAGGCGTACATCTTTATGCTCTGAGATACGGAAAGCCTGTACCATGTTATCGTATGCTTCCTGATTGTTTTCTGCATAAATCTGAATCCAGCCTGCATCTCTTGCACCCATACTGTCTGAATGGTCACAGTTGATGTTAATTGGTCCGGAAAGTGCACGATTCACAAGTGCAAGTGCAAGCGGCAATCTATTTGACGCTGCTATGTATAACTCTTCCCACATATATGCAAGACCACAGGAAGATGTCGCTGTGAGTGCTCTGGCACCTGCTGCAGATGCTCCTATGGTTGCACTCATCGAACTGTGCTCACTCTCCACTGTGATAAACTCTGTATCTACCTGTCCGTTTGCCACGAAAGTAGCAAAATACTGTGGAATCTCTGTAGATGGTGTGATAGGAAATGCAGGAAATACGTCCGGATTAATCTGACGGAGCGCAATTGCTACTGCTTCATTTCCCGATAAACGTTCTCTTTTTCCCATGTTATTTCACCCCTTCCATCGTAATTGCACCGAACGGACATGATTTCACGCAGATACCGCATCCTTTACAGTGATCTAAATCAAACGCACCGCGCTTCATATCCTGAACCGGAATACAGCTGTCCGGACAAACCGGTACACAAAGTAAGCATTGCTTACATTTCTCTTCAATAAATTCAGGCTTTACAGAAGACCACTCACCAGTTTTAAACTCCTTGGAAGTTCCGGCACCGACAATAATCATACCCTCAGTGAGATCCTGCCATTTTGTTTTTACACCTAATTCTTTGATATTACTTGCCATGATTATTGTACCTCCTGCATTGCCATCTTAAGTGCTGCCATATTTCCGTCGATTACCTCAGGCTTGCTGGCAAATTTATGTTTGAAGGAAGCTTCCATCTCTGTCAAAAAAGTATTTTCTTCCATAATTCCAGCAACCTTCACAATCGCTGCAAGAAGTGGTGTGTTTGGAAAATATTTCCCCATGGTAGCCAGCGATACCTTCTTCGCATCGATGGTGTACACCTTTCCTTCGTATCCCTTTAAATGTGGAATAATATCTTCTTTTGCACGCTCTGTATTAATTAAAATAGCACCGTCTTTCTTAAGTCCTTTTGTTACATCTACCGTCTCCAAAAGCGACTCATCTACTACCACAACATACTGTGGATCATATATATTCGAATGTACGCGAATCTGCGTATCGCTGATACGGTTGTACGCTGTGATTGGAGCACCCATACGCTCCGGTCCGTACTCAGGGAATCCCTGTACATATTTTCCTGTCTGGAAGGCAACATCCGCAAGCAACAATGCGGCTGTTTTGGCACCCTGACCGCCACGGCCATGCCATCTGATTTCTGTAAGATTACTCATCCTTCGTTCTTCCTTTCTTCTTTACATATAATGGTATTTTACTAAAAGATGTTTTGTTTGTCTAGAGTGCACTCTGTGTTTCTTCATCTTCTGTCTCATAATCAAACACATGTCTCTCAAATGCATTGATTACCCGTGTATTATGATAAATATCCGTTGATTTGTGGTCGCGTCCGTACTGTTTATGCATATGTCCATGTAGGAAATATTTTGGCTGATACTTCTCCATCAAAATTCTAAACATTTCGAATCCCTGATGTGGCAAATCCTCTCCATCATTCAATCCTTTTGCCGGTGCATGAGTCACTAAGATATCAAACCCTTTCTTGCGACGCAGTTGCCACCGCATCTTCCGAACCCGTTTCTCCATCTCTTTCTCCGTATACTGATGTTTGTCACCGGTATATTTCATACAACCGCCAAGTCCCAGTATGCGAATTCCTTTGTACTCATAGATCTGGTCCTCGATGCAGATACATCCTTCCGGCTCTATCTTGTCGTATTTCTTGTCGTGATTCCCATGTACATACAAAACCGGTGCCGGACTAAAGGTCGCCAAGAAAGACAGATATCTCGGGTCCAGGTCTCCACAAGAGATAATAAGGTCAATCCCTTCTAATTTGCTCTTCTCAAAATGATCCCACAGATATTTGGACTCTTCATCAGCAATTGCTAATATCTTCATAGTACTTATATCCTTTCTTGTAAATCACCCATGCAATCGCACTGCCAATGCAAGCCGTTACAAACTGTGTAATAGAAAATGTCGTCTTCACTGCCTTCACCATCGGCGTCTGTAACCCTGTTCCGAACATAGGCAATACTACAAACCAAACCACACTCCACAAAAACAAGGCTTTAGCTGCACATCCAAGCATCATCCCGATTACCAGCTTCTTCTTGTGAAGCAGCCATACGCACAATACAATCACCTCATTTCCAGCCATGATTACAAACATCATAAGCGGAATCATGTTGATAATCGGCGTTGCTCCGATAAAGTAAGCCACTACCGGTGTCAATATTGCAATACATGTGCCTGGAAACAAACCACAATACAAGGTAGCAATTACCAAAATGCAGTTTACAGCCGAACCTGTCAAATATACAGATAATCCTTTCATACACTGAAACACAATACATAGTGCTAAAAGTAAAGCTGTGGTTGTCAATTGTTTAGTCGAAATTCTTTTTTTCATATATCTAGTCTCCTCTTGGTGTTATTCTACTAATTATACCTTGTTTTGACAG
>JAZNHX010000191.1:0-2714 GCA_045577115.1 Faecalimonas sp.
TGAGATTCCTATATTGGAAAAATCTATTCTTTCCACAAATGATATTAAAATATCATTTGTGGATGATTGTATAATTAATGCAGATTTGTTTGATTGTCTTGATGCTATCCCAAATGAATACTTCAATTTGATTATTATAGACCCTCCTTATAATCTTGATAAGGACTTCCATGGAAAGAAATTTTCAAGTATGAAATCAGAAGCATACGAAGATTATCTAAGAAGTTGGTTCTACAAGGTCTGTGATAAACTAACTCCTAATGGAAGCCTTTATATGTGCGGAGACTGGAAGTGCACCTCGTCTATGCAAAAGGTTATCGAGGAACGGCTAACTGTCATAAACCGCATAACATGGCAACGCGAAAAGGGAAGAGGCGCAAAATCAAATTGGAAGAATGCAATGGAGGATATTTGGTTTGCAGTAAAGAATCCAGAAGATTATTACTTTGACGTTGAAGCCGTTAAAATGAGACGCAAAGTGATAGCACCATATAAAGTAGATGGAAAACCTAAAGATTGGGAAGAAACTGACTCCGGCAATTTTCGCATTACATATCCATCAAATTTTTGGGATGATATTAGCATCCCATTTTGGTCTATGCCTGAGAATACAGATCATCCAACACAAAAACCAGAGAAACTCTATGCAAAACTGGTGCTTGCTTCAACCAGACCTGGAGATAAAATCTTTGATCCGTTCTTAGGTAGTGGCACCACTGCTGTTGTTGCACGAAAACTAGGTAGGAATTATTGTGGTGTTGAGATCAACCGAGAGTATTGCTACTGGGCGGTAAAAAGATTGATGAATTCCGCAATCGACAAAACTATACAAGGTTATGCAGAAGGTGTCTTTTGGGAACGTAACTCTTTGGGAGATCAAAAGAAAAAGAGACAACTTACACAAAAAGCAGCTTATAAAAGAACAAAATCTACCTTCGAAACACATTCATTATTTGATTTATAAATTTATGAATACAAAAGTAATTGAGTTTGTCAGGTATATAACTACTCAGGCCCCCAAACATAACAAACAAGTCGTAGAAAACGATGTTCGCCTACACTTCAATCTAATCAAAGACCGTAAGATATATCACAATGAATACTTTGCTGTAAGATTTAGTTATTCTAAATCAGCTTCTGATTCGTTTAGTAATACTGTTTTGTCCCTATCCGCCCTTGAAAAATACGACAAGATTCCTTTCTTTGTTGTTTTAGTCAGACAGAATAGTAGCAATCTGATTTTGCTCGCAAACACTACGTTTCTAAAAAAAATTAGTCATAGCTCGCAAGAACTGAGCATGACAAATATAAAAGGTAGCTTTAACGGGTCTGACATTATGAGGTGTTATGACGGAAAGACAAATTCTCCTGAGAATTTTGCTTATTTGTTTTCATTACATCAAGGATTGGATTGGGAAGATAATCTTTTCCGATTAGTTGAGGCATCTTCCAATATTAAACCTGTTAGCCAAAAATTTCATCCAAGCGAAGATGAAATATCAAATATATTCGCATCTATTGACCGTGCTTCTAAGTTTGTTGCTTCAGATAATTTTACAGTTCTTGAAGACGACCTTAACAACAGATGCAAGAAATGTAAAAATGAAATACTTATAGCATCTCACATAGAGAACACTAACATACGTGGACGTTTGATAGAAAGTCTTATTACTGCAGATGACGAGGAAAGAGAACGCATTAAAGCGAACCTTCATAAATTAGAGGCAGCCTTACCTTCCTATGATACAAAAAATGGTTTAGGTGACTATCATCGTGAATTTGATAATGGAGATACGTATACTGATATTAAGACTAAGGTAGTATACTTAAATTCAAGTCCAAAAGCCTATAATATAGATAAATTCTTGAGGCAAATGGCTGATAATAATAGTATATTTCTATTCTTCTTTATAGGTGTAGACGAGAAAGATATTTTTAAAACTTTGCTTTGCTCAGTTTTTCACGGAAAACTTATAGACAATACTGTTTTGCAGTTTCATTGGGCTGGTCGGAATACACGAGGAGCAGCACAATTTAATGGTACTGCTATTGACGAAATGCTTCAAGAAGAAGTGTTTAAGAATGATATTGATGAAAACAAATCAAAAGAGTTCCTAAAGGGTTTATTGGAACGATAACTCTGATAACTCAACGTCTCGTGGGTGAAGACCAATGCCCGCAACATACAGTTCATGTATGCCGGCATGCCCGAGACCCGCACGGGTACGTTCAACATGACCACCATCACCATCGGCTCGGCCTTCGAGCGCCGTAAGGCCAGCAACGGCTACCACTCAGAGCGCTTTGCCGACTTCGTGCGCAACCTCGAGACCGTGCAGCGCCGCGTGCAGGGCCAGTACAGCGGTGCCGTATACCCCGAGGGCACGGCCCGTGCCGGTATGCCCTTCGACCCCGCCAACGGCAGTGTGGGCAAGTACTCGCCCGACGTGATGATACCCACCTTCCTCGCCACCTACGCGGGCGGCGATGCCAGCACCACCAGCCTGGGTCTCTTCCCCTCCATGCTGTCGATGCTGCCCAACTGGCGCCTCACCTACAGCGGCCTGGGCAAGCTGGAGATGTTCAAGAAATATTTCAAGAGCGTCAACATCAACCACTCCAAGAATCAGACTGCATTTTATTTCGAGTTTAGTTGGTTTTCTTTTTGAGCAGATTTGCACTGTCCGACCGCCGCGAATAGTGGTCTATTCGCA
>JAZNHX010000192.1:0-3272 GCA_045577115.1 Faecalimonas sp.
GCCAGAATGCCTCAACGGAAATCCATGATCTGACACAATAATAATCCTTGTATTATTATATATTTCATTTTCACGCAGATAATCAAACCATTCACCCAACTGCATAAGAGCTGCCATGTTGGTTTGATAATGAGTAATCTGGATTTGTTGCGACATATCAAGAGTACGTCCATCCACCGTAAATCGTCCGATATTTTCATCATCATATTGTGTATTATCCACATGCTCAGCAGGTACATATTCTGGTTCTTGGAGTAGCATTGGTTGATGCGTTAGATCATTACACATAAACAAAAAGGTATTGTCTTCATTTTCTGTAACATTCGTAATATTTGACATGTTGCTCAATACATTGTATGCAGCCATAAAGCCACCATTTATTCCTTCAGCAACAGACGTACCTTGTATCGTCTGAACTGTATAACTCACCTGAATGAATGAAGATGTTTGATTATAATTGCCATTACTGTAAATGGTTGGTTGCAGACAGAGAGGCATAACTTTCATAATACTAAAACAAAAGAAATTTCGATGATTTGATTGAACTACCTGTTCCTTTTGTTCTGGCTCACTAAAAGCACCTATTGTATTATAAGTTTTGATTTCCGGATACTCATCATATATAGATAAATCAGAAATCCATTGATAGTTTGCATATGGCGGGTCACATACTGTAACATCATATCCATTTTCTGCAAACAATACTGGCATAACCTTCAAAGCCTCATTATGTTTTGAAACCAAGGATTCATCACTTCTTTTATTCATTTCAACTGGAGTATACTCATATCCCCCTACCAACGCAGGAACTCCAAAATTTGTCTGAGCTCCATATGAAATTGTATTTGAATAATAGGTGAATCCCGCGAACTGTTCTTTTAATTCAGGTTTCTCATTGAAAATATACGGAATATATTCTCCCATAGCACGGTCCAACATTAACACCACAACATTCTTTCCTGTTTTACTTAATTGAATATTTGGTTTTTCAGATGTTTGTGCCACAGCAACCTCATCAACAGACTTCTTCGTTTTCACAATGTTCATTGCTGACATTGCACCAAATGCTATGACCGCTGTAAGCAGCACCGGTGTGACCACCTTAGTCCATTTTGTTGCTACGAAATACATAATCAACGCTATTGTAGCAAGTATTGCAAGATTTATAAGTTGCTCTGCCCTTGTAAAAGCTAAACCTTTTTCGTACTGGAGTGATGCTGATATAACACCCAAATCTGTTCCAAAGAACATATAATTCACAAACAGCAATCCACACATAACCCATGCAATTTTGTCAAAAAGAACTTTCCCTTTTTCACTCGCCAACCAATAGAACACTCTCATCCATACCAAGAACGTTCCTGCAGCCATACATGCCGCACTAACAATATACCATAACGGATTATGGAAGTATGTAATATCTACATACTCCTGCGGTGATGCCGCAATAAACGTAGACGGAATCAACACACCAACAAGTAAAGTCAAAAACAATGATGCAAGGAAGAACATTTTTTTATTTGGTTCCGCTTCCTTGTTCATAATTGAAATCTTCACCTTTGATTTCATAATAGAAACAAACAACGGTAATTCAAGCAATAAGCCAATACCAACCAACAACACTCTTCTCTTCAAAGAATCCGTGTCATATATAAATGCCCCGAATGCAATTGCTGCCAACCCTAAAATTGAGGTTAACACACCAAGCACCTTGCGTGGATTTTTTATTTTGTAGAAAATAGTTTTCACAAGTGAGAACACATTATTGAGCGTCCAATAGAAAACCAAGCCCGCCGGCGATGTATAAAGGAAAACCAAAAAGAACAACGCCATACCATACAATTGAATTTTGGTCTTCAGTGGAAATCCTTTTAAATATAATGCACTAGATATTACATTCACAAGCGTCATTAAAATTGGCAACAAATTAATTGTAACTCCACCAATTACTATCAGTCCATCCGGTGCACCCAAGTCAGAAATCGGACCCAATGTTGCTCCCTTTAACAACTCCAAGTGTGACAGGAACTGATATGCCGCCATAAAGAATGGTATCTCTAAAAGTAACGAAACCGAACCATTAAGAGCACTTGTTGGTTTATAATGATTTTGTCTATAATATGTTTGCAAAATCATCATTTTTTCATCACCAGAAAACACCTTTTTAATATGTGCTACACCATCATGAAGTTTAGCATCCACATCACGTGCCGCTTCCTGCATGGCATCAGCACGTTTATATAATGGCAACACCAGAATATTCATAATTAAACTCAAAAAGATTATGGATAAACCAGGGTTATTCACAAATCGATTTGCCAATTGAAAAATAATCTCAAAAAGCAACTTGAGTGGACCTAATAGGATTGTTTCTATTATTGTTAAAAAAGTCATTCTACAATTCTTCTCCTTCTTTTGAACTTGTTAATTCTTCATATTTATTCACAAGATAATCAGAAGCTCGTTTCGCACCCTCTCCGAAATGCTCCCATGTTTCTTCCTTTACTACACTACGTTGTTTTGCATATCGTACATCTGTCAGACAATCATCAATCAACTGTTTAAGATTATTCATATTCTCTTCATTCAACTGATGGCCTAATCTTGAAAGAGCAGATATTGTCCACAACGGTTCGTTTAACCACCATGCATCATATACTCCCAAGTCAAACTTTGGTTCTGTATAAATGATAGGTTTTCCATAAACCAATGCAAAATCAAACGTAACACCTGAAAAATCAGAAATCAAAATATCAGAGCGACGTAACACCTCAAAGTTATCTCTATCCCTGTTCCATTCTAATTGCTCGGATTCTGGAAATTCTTTCATTAATTTTTCCATCACTTCTTTTTCTGAGGTAAATGACTGCGGGTGTGGACGAACAATGATATGATAGCCAGTTCGCAAAAGTGCTTCAATAATTTTACCACCGTACACACCAAAAATTGCACCTTCACCCCATGATGGTGCCAAAAGCACGGTGCGTTCGTGTTCTCCAATCGGTTCCACTGCCTCCAAACGCTTTGCCATCTCATCCATGTATGGAATTCCAACTTTCACGATTTCCTTTGATGGCAAACCGCGTAGTTGTTCCAGTTCACGAATCTGCTTTACCTGATACTCACCAGATAGCAACATTGCGTCATAATAGTCAAGACCAAACATTCTGTACATCGTAATATCATTTGCTGCATGCGGAATATGTACATAATAGTCCACATCTCTCGAACGTTTCCATTGATAAACATCCAGACCAGGTGTAGTCGATAAT
>JAZNHX010000193.1:0-3526 GCA_045577115.1 Faecalimonas sp.
TGTTTCAAAAGAAGAATGTATAAAAGAAACCTTGCGTGGACTCTATGCCTATGAAACTGAGACCATTATGGAATTTGAGAATTTTGAACGAGGGATTACATTACTAGCCGATTTGGAGAAGAGAACCTACTCTATAGTAGAAACAAAAATGAGCGGATTTTTTTATCAAGCAGATAATACATTTGCCGGATATTCAATAAAGGAAGATTATGCTATCGATGTGTTTGGAATGTATGCTGATAAAATGGGGAGTGGGATATTCGTATATAGAAATGACAAATCCATAACGAAGGTGGAAGTAGAACTTGAAAACAGAGAAACCGTAATACTTGACGACTGGAACAACGATTATGCCGGATATTTGCAAAAAGATAACCAGTTCGTAAAAGGTACATATCGAGCCTACAATGCATCTGATGAGCTTATAGAAGAGATAGAATGGTAAAATGTGAGGTGCCTTATGGAAGAAGTAAAAAAGAAAATCAATTGGAAAATGTTATTAGGAGTCACTTTGGTTATCGTTTTGTCAGTAGAGTGCTTTGTAATTGCGAATCTATCAAAAAAGGTTTCAAACCTAGAAGGAGAAATCTCATATTGGCAGACACAAAGCGATTATATTCGCAGTGAAATCAGCTCTATTTATGACAACGTTGAGGAAAAACTAAAGAAGGAAGCAAGTCTTATATCGAGTGTGGATTATGAATTAGGTGCGATTAATAGCATTACACAGAAGGCTGAAGTTAAGTTTACGATTGTGCCGAAAAATATCATGGACGAGATGACACTCTCTGTGAGCATAGGAGATGAGACGGCAGATTTTTCGCGTGACGGGAATGAATTCACGGCAACTTTAAAAGTGGGAATATTTCTGAAGTACGGAACTTATCCGCTTTTAACTGTTAAAACCACTGAAGAAACGCGAACGGAACAATTAGACAATATTTCATTCCATAATTTGTATCGAAGTTATCTTCCGGATATTCAGGCAAATATCTGGGGGAATAGTACTGCAAAGAAAAATTCACTAAAAGTTGATGGAAATGTATTCGCGGAATGCGCACCATCTTCAAAACAAAGTAATATAAGCTTTAAGAAAATTGAATTGGTTACAGAACTGAATGAAAAAGAAGTTGACCGCGAGGTGATTTTCTTGAAATTAATAGACGGTATGTGTGAAGATACTATTCATGAGACATACAAATATGAGGAAGGCGATAATCTAATTATGTATGTAGAAGCAGAAGATACAGCAGGGTTTATTCACCGAACCGGATGGTATTCTTGGGCAGGAGAGGAAGACGGCATCCCTTTAGGAAAAGATATATACGATAAAGATGGGAATCTTTTGATATCCGAGTAGGGAGATTAACAGGCAACTGCATTTCAAAAACGAAGTGAAGTTGCCTGTTTGCATAAACTTATACAATTCCCATTGCAATCTCCACAAGAAGTGCAACGATAACTACCAACGCCGAGATGATAAATCCATGTATCATCGGTCGAATACCGGATTTTTTCAGATTCGAGTATGAGGTGTTCAGTCCAATTGCAGACAGCGCGCATACCATCAAAAATTTACTTACTGTTTTTGTAACTGAAACAACGTCTGTAGGGATAGCAAAAACACTTGCTACGATTGACATTGCAAGAAATCCAAGGATAAACCATGGAAAGATTTTTTTGATGCTAAAGTTTGCTTTCAAATCAGAGACATTTTGACTGTTGGCAATCGCCTCTTTACGTTTTAGTCTCAGTTGAATGAATGCAAATGTGATTACGGTTGGAATAATGGAAAGTGTTCTCGTTAACTTAACCATTGTTGCAAAGTCGCCTGCGCCTTCTGAGAATGCATATCCCGTTGCAACGACAGAAGAGGTGTCGTTAACTGCAGTTCCTGCCCAGATTCCGAATGCCTGGTCAGACATGCCAAGTGCTCGCCCCATGATTGGAAATAACACAATCATAGCCATGTCAAAGAGAAATGTTGCTGACATTGCATATGCCACATCGTTATCGTCTGCATCAATTGTCGGTGCAATAGCTGCAATAGCGGAACCACCGCAGATACCCGTTCCGGCAGAAATCAGATTAGAGAGTTTCCAGTTAAGTCCCAAGGCTTTTCCAATAAAATATCCACCACCAAAGCATGTTAGTAAAGTAAATACCATTACGATTAATGACATTTTACCCACATGGAGTATCGTTGTAATGTTTAGAGATAACCCAAGTAAAATAATTGCAAACTTCAGGATTTTCTTTGAAGTGAATTTTAATCCTGAAGCAAAGATTTTCGTGTTTTTAAGATATTGATTCAGGAACATACCGATAAACATCGCAATTACAGCAGAGCCAATCAAATGAATTGGAAGCAGGCTCTCAATCCAACAAGATACAAGAGCAATGCATGCCGCAAGCAAAATTCCTGGAATAGTCTTTAATATTTTCATAAAATCTTTCCTCCTAAAGTCTGTTTGTAGTTGATTATAGTTTAAAAATGTGATAAAACCAAATTATCATATATTATCAATTGATAACTGGAAATGATTGGAGAGTGTTATGTTAGATTACAGAGTACTTACATTTTTGAAACTATATGATGAAATGAATTATCGCAGGACAGCCGAAAAATTAAATATGACTCAACCGGGTGTCACACAACATATTCATTATTTGGAAAATTACTATGGAGTGAAGTTGTTTGAATATGATGGGCGAACCCTTTCCAGAACAAAAAATGCGGAGCGTTTAAAAAGACATTTTGATAGTATAAAGGCAGAGGAGACGGATATTCGTAATAACTTTAGTTCAAATGATACGCTCCATATGCGTGTTGGCGCAACCAAAACGATTGGTGAATTTGTTATTGTTCCAGAGGTGCGTTCATTTTTAAAGTCACCAAAGAATAATTTGGATCTTGTCATAGATAATACCGAGAATCTATTGCATATGCTTGAATGCTCTGAAATTGACTTCGCAATCATTGAGGGAGTTTTCGACAAGTCAAAGTATGGATATCAGCTTTTTAAAAAGGAAAATTTTGTTGGAATCTGTTCTCGAAAACATCGGTTTGCAAATCAAAGCATTACACTTGAGGAAGCGTTTCATGAGGATATTGTGGTAAGAGAGAAAATGTCTGGAACAAGAAATCTATTGCAACATGCCATAGAGGACAGAGGCTTTTCGCTTGAAAATTTTAGACGTTGCATTACAGTCAGCAACTTTTCTGTTATATGTGACCTTGTTGCAAACAATCATGCAATTACGTTTGCCTACGAACCAATTTCGCAATGTCGTGATGATTTGGCAACATTTTCGATTAGAGATGTTCAGATAAGCGGTGAGTTTAATTTTGTATATTGTAACGAGCGAACGGCACAGCAGAAGATACGCATGTTATTTGAACGTGAAATATAATTAAATATGCATAATAGATAGATGAAAATTATTATTTATCCTTGTCGTCTGGCAAACGACAAAGCATCAGTATCTAGAAAAGCATCAGAGCATATCTGGTGTTTTTCTTTTA
>JAZNHX010000194.1:0-3344 GCA_045577115.1 Faecalimonas sp.
GTACAATGTAACAGATTCCTTGCCGTGTGAAGGGTTTTCCCATATGGTTGATAAATAGCCATTCATTTAAACGGGCTGGATTATCATAATGCATAGCTTTCAAATATTGCCTTATTAATGGAACGGCCCTGCTGTTTAAGGGAACAAACCGGCTCTTTTGCCCTTTTCCAAACACCAGTAAGGTACAAGGCGATGCAAGGGATAGATCTTTTACTTTTATGCCAATGAGTTCGCTGACTCGGATACCGGTAGTATACATTAGCATGAGAATTACATAATCTCTCAGTCCCTGAACAGAATCCGTTGGAATCTGTTCCATCAGCAACTTCATGCCTTCTTTTTTGAGATAGGAGATTTCTTTCTGGGGAGCTTTCTTTTGCGGAATTCCAAGGATGCGCTGATATTCAGAAAGAAACTCCGGCCGCTCATACATAAGAAAACGCATAAAACTGTTGATAGCCGATTGTCGCTGATTTCTTGTTGAAATCCCGTTGTTCAGTCTTTCCTGAAGCCATTTATAAAACCCAGATATATTGTCATAAGTGATATCCGTAAGACAAATCTTATCTGCAGGTATCTTTAGAATCTCCGAATAATACTCCAACAGAAAAACAAAGGCATACCGATAGGAATCTATCGTTTTATCTGTACTGCCCCGAGTGTTTACCAGGTAATCCGTGAGATATTTGTTCAGAAAGACGGCAAAATCAGTTCTTTTCATAAGCAACCGCCTTTCCAAATATATCATTTATGTTGGCCTCCCACTTCTTTTCAATGTAAGGATAGATACTAACGGTCAAGCGCAAATATTTCTCTGTAGCATATATGGTTTTATGGCCCAGGTACGTTGAAAGAACCGGTAACGCCACATACAGATCGATCCCACTATCAACCATCTGCTTAAAAGACCTGACTGCAAAGGTGTGGCGCCAGTCGTGAATTCGCGGTCCGTTTCCATTCCCTATATAAGGAATTCCAGCTTTATTCAGGAACTTTCGATGCAGTTCGTAAACAGATTCACCAGAGAGCCTTTTCCCATTTGCGGTTGTGAAAATATACCCTGTATCTTCCAGTAAATAAAACATCTTATCCGCATACTGAGCCATCAGATCTTTCAATTCGTCTGTTAATACTATATACCGGGCACAGTCATTCTTTGTTTCATAAAGGGCTATAATTCCATTCTCAAGATCCACGTCTTTTTTTCGAATACCAAGGGTTTCATTGATTCTGGTACCACAACAGTAAAGAAGTCGAAATAAAACCGGCAATTGAATAAGATTCTTCTTATTGCCTTTGTCCGGAGAGTACGTGTCTACAGCGTAAAAATAGCGAATGATCTCATCATCGGTATAAATATGCGGTTTAAAATCAGTAGGAATCGATTTAACACACTGAAACATTAGTTTTCACGTAATAAGTTCACATTCATTTTTGTCAATATATCTAAAGTTTTCTTCTGTATTGCTGATACTTTGAATCCTTCTCCGTCACCAGAGTCGACTTTGTATATATTTTTTGTGAATTTCAATACATCTTCTGCTGAATACCTTTCGTCCAGTTTTGTGTCTCGTAACGCATTCAGCAGGCCATAATAATACAATAAGCTGATGTGGTTGAGAAACGCCCATCCTCGGAAGTAATTATCTGTATGGGCATATGACGCGGAACGGGTCACACTGTTTTTCAGATAATCAAAACACTGTTCAATGTCCCAGCGCTGTTTGTAAGCCAGATAGATCTGCTCGGGTTCCTGGTCAAGATTACTGCAAAAAGAGTAGTAGCCCATGCGTACTTCCTTCAATACATCCATGGGTTTGTGCTCTTCTTCCCCGCAATCTTTCTCTGCCCGCTCAACAAAGCGCTCGACCATCTCCGCTTTCCGGATATCATCCCGAAAGGTGTAGATGATATTGCCTTTATTGCCGCTCGCTCGCTTACGGTACCAGATTGGCCGTTTGTTATAGGTAAACAGACCATCGAACTTACTGTCATCATGATCCTCATAAAAAGACTGTTCTACGTTTACTGTGTTTTCCTGCAGGGGCAGGATGAATTTCAGTCCGGCACTCATAAGGGCAGAAAGATTCTTTTTGGAGTAGAAGCCTTTATCGGCAATGATGATGCAATCTTTGCAGCCGGAGGCAGATACCGTATCCATGAAAGCACTTTTATCAACGATGGAGCCCTGGAGAATCCGATAGAAGACAGGCCTGTGGGTATCTTTTTCAAAGATATACAGCATCCTCGCCTGAGGATTCAGGCTGCGGTTGGGATTATAGCCTCTGGCAGAGAGAGAATCCTGTGACCTTGTGAAAATGGATGTACCATCAAACAGCAATGTCGTTCCCGGCATGACCTGAGAGCGCATGAACTCCTCGATCGTTTCCTGCATTGTGCCGAGCTTTGCGATGAATTTCCGGACGGAAGTCTCGGAAACTGCGATATCTCCACACAAGTCATTCATGTAAGAATCCAGAAAAACAGGTTGGATCATCTTTGCAGAAGATACACTGTCGACAAGACGGATCAGGGCGATCGTACGGATCTCACGGAAAATGTCAGGAAAGAACTTTCGGATGTTTTCACTAAGATCAGGAGACAGCTGCAAAAGCATCTCATAGGTTCCATAATTGCGGACAACGGGTGCTGTATCAGGAGTGGTCCGCATCTGTTTCATGAGTCGAAGGCCATTTGCGTTAGGGATAAAACCATCTGCTTCCGTGATCTTACCAATACTCTTACCGGTCACTTTTTTCGGACGGTTTTTTTCCGGATCCCATTTGGATGATATCTGGTAAACATAATACTTGTTGCCGCCAAAACAGCGGATCTCCAGCGCTCCGAACTCTGCCGGTTTATGTCGTTTTATTGATTCAGGAATGCTCATATTTTGCACCTCATATATACGTTAATTACGTAATAATTATACAACATATGAGCTTCTAAATCAACCATTTTCCACTCAAAATATGGGGAAAATGTAATGTTTATCAGCTTTAGACACCTATATCCTGTCTGGGATGAAAATTAAGAACCGTAATTTAGCGATTTCATATATACGTAAAATTTACTGTTTCAGTGTTGTAATGCTGTTAATTAGATTCTCTATATTTCTAAGAAGATCCAGTGCCCGTTCACGCTGATTGAATAGATGTATTCCATGATCGTTTAGTGACGTGAATATTGCATTATAATCTGTGATGGCAGACTTCAGCTTATCGTCAAGCTTATCTCTCTTTTTCTTTTCAGATTTCTCTTTGTCTTCTGATTCATCTGCTTCATCTGTCTCTTTAGCAATTTGTTTATAAATGGCTACATTATTTTTGACTAGGTAAAGTATA
>JAZNHX010000195.1:0-2169 GCA_045577115.1 Faecalimonas sp.
TTTTCTTTGCCGTATTTGTCTATCAATATAAGATATGCCATATACAGTTCTTTTTCTTCCGATGTTATTTTATCTTCGTGCTTTGTGATGGATTTGGCTACGGCTTCATCCAGCTTTTCCACAGCTTTTGCCGAGGCGAGACCGCCCTTGACGAGATCGCCCACCATTTTAATTGTTTCAAACATAATAATACTCCTTTCCGGATTGTGTTATTGTAAACAACAAAAATATTCTTACTTTCTGAAAAAGATATATAAACCTGAATTATTCATCGCCATATGAACATGACGGAATGTTGTTATCATGTTTATGGTTTATCGATCCTTTGAAAATAAAACAGGAAATAATTACAAAAAGGAAGACTCTTGCAGAGAAAAAAGGGCGCACGAATCCCTCGAGTTACTTTCATCCATTTTTGATTGTTATCAAGGTTCAATAATCGAAACAGATTAAATGTACCTGTTTATTCAAGCTGTACTCTCAGGTTCCCAATGTTGGTCAGTGTTTCTTCAAAAGCCTTTTGATATGGACAACTGCTACATAGTTTGAAAATAATCGATCTGGCTGAACGAACCACTCTGGCAGCGATCTTCAGCAGTTTGATACGGATCGTATCGACGTGATGTTTCCTCATGTTTTCCGGGAGTACCAGATTACGAAACCAATTGAACAAATTGTAGGCCAGACAATGAATCTGTAGACGGTTGGCGTTTACCTTTATGGAAGAACTGCTGACGGCTGTAAAACCAAACCCGCTTTTACATTCCTGAATATAGTTCTCCATTCTGCCCCGTCCACAATAATATTGAAGTATCTGATAGGCATCCAGTTCTTCCATGTTTGTTACAATAAATGTAAATAAATGATGGAACTGACCTTCTGGCTTTTCGATTTTAAAGACCACCCTGCGTAGGTGGGACCAGCTTCCTGCCTGATACATAAATTCTCCATGTGTAACCATATAGCAAAGGGGATCTTCTGCCACGGCGGCTCTCCTGTAGAGATCGGCATCCGCTTTCGCTGCCAGTTCATGTAACCGGGAATTTTCTTTAAGACGGATCACATATTTGCAGTTTCTTCTTTCCAGGGCTTCATAAAGCTCCGGGGATGCAAATCCGCTGTCCGCTCTTAAATAAAACTGGGTGGAAGGAAAATCTTCGTGCAGCTCATCAAGAAGGTCAGCCATAAACTGACCGGATCCTTTGCTGCAATACTGGGAACCTTTGCGCAGTTCTGCTTTTAATAAATCCCTGGTTGTCGTATCATAGCAAAGCAACGGATGATAGCCAACCGCCTGGTAATGATTATTAAAGTCCGAGCCTTCCTGATATCCAAAGGTTTCAAACAGGGTCGTATCGAGATCCAGGGACATGAATTCCAGATTTTTCGGATAGAGTCGTTTCCGCATCTGTCTCATGATTTGATTCATCTGATCCAGTGTATTCTGATCCATACGGTTGAAAAACCGGGACAACGTTGGCTGGGAAGCCAGGGATTCTTTATCAAGGACAGCTGTGAAAACAGGATCCCGGTTCAGTTCGTCCGCATGATCATCACGATAATAGGCAGCAATGATCTGGTAAATCACCTGCATCAGGTTTTGTTCATCGGTATGTCTGCGAAAGCGGGCAGAATCATTGGTCTGAAAAGAACTAGCAACCAGTTCTTCAAAACCGATTCTGGCTGCAAACTCTTTAATCAGAAGAAGACCGGCATCAGACGATAAATCGCCACCAGCGAAGTTGACTTTCAATTTTTTGTTGCATATGAGTGTAGAAGTGTTTAAACTATCCATAGAAGACCTCTTTCTTTGGTTTGATTCAGTTTTAGGCACCTTTATTATACCAAAGCGAGAGGTCTTTTTAAATTCACTTTATAGGTGAAAGAAGCTCTTTTTTATAATTATTGAAATCACACGATTTTACACACTTCTACAGAAGCTGCGTGAATAATTCAGGTATAAGGATAATGATGGCGACTGGTTATACAGCACGGATTTAAGAAATTATTCCATGCCCGCTTATGATGGTGGATACAATGACTTACGCCAATATTATCTCGGCGATAATGAGATAAAAAACAATAGCCACATCTATGTCCTCTATAATAGAGATAATTCACCTGCAAATGGAGGAGCACCCACGCCGACGAATAATAACGATGAAAAAC
>JAZNHX010000196.1:0-9157 GCA_045577115.1 Faecalimonas sp.
TCCTCTTGGTGTTATTCTACTAATTATACCTTGTTTTGACAGTAGTATCAACCAAAAACAGTTGATTTTTCATAGTACTTTTGTTAGAGTATTTAAGGACTACAGAGAAAAAGGAGACAAGAGACGTGAGAGGTATCTACACATCCGTAAACGAAATTAGAAAACAAGTATTTGCAGAGATTGCAAAATTGTCATATGAATATGAAGAAGGGGACGAAATGCGTCTCGAACAGATCCCATACGATATAATCAAGGGGGAAGCAACCGGTTACAGAGAAAGCGTATTCTTAGAGCGTGCCATTGTAGAAGAACGCCTGCGTCTTGCAATGGGACTTCCACTTCGTCCGGTTGCAGAACATGCACCGGTATCTAAAGGTGCCGAGGAGTGCATCATACCGGAAAAATATTATCAGCCACCACTGATTAACATTATCAAGTTCGCATGCCACAAATGCCCAGATAATGTGATAAAGGTGACAGATGCATGTCAAGGCTGTCTTGCAAACCCATGTTCAGAAGTTTGTCCCCAAAATGCCATCTGCATCAAAAACGGCCGCTCTGTCATTGATGAGAGCAAATGTATCAAATGTGGGAAATGTATTCAGGTATGCCCATACCACGCGATTACAAGAATGGAGAGACCATGTGCCAAGGCATGCGGTATGAAGGCAATCGGTTCCGATGAACTCGGACGTGCAGAAATTGACCAAGAAAAATGTGTGTCCTGTGGAATGTGTCTTGCGAACTGTCCATTTGGTGCAATTGCAGACAAAGCACAGATTTTTCAATTGATTCAGGCAATTAAGCGTAAAGAGCCTGTTTATGCAATCGTTGCCCCTGCTGTTGCCGGACAATTTGGTCCAAAACTTACAGCGAAGAAACTCCGTTCTGCTTTCAAAGCACTTGGATTTGAGGATGCAGTCGAAGTAGCTATCGGCGCGGACCTTTGTACCATAGAAGAAGCGAATGATTTTATCAACGAAGTTCCGGAGAAGCTTCCATTTATGGCAACCTCCTGCTGTCCTGCATGGTCTGTGATGGCAAAGAAGTTATTCCCCGAATACAGCAATTGTATTTCCATGGCATTGACACCAATGGTTCTTACAGGAAGATTAGTAAAGAAGCAACACCCTAGTTGTCGTGTCGCTTTCATCGGGCCTTGCGCTGCCAAGAAGTTAGAAGCCAGCCGAAAAACCATTCGAAGCGATGTAGACTTTGTTCTTACATTTGAAGAGTTACATGGTATGTTTGTAGCAAAGAATATAGACTTCGACCAATTAGAAGAAATGGAACCAATGCATGGTGCAAGTGGAGACGGACGTGGATTCGCAGTAAGTGGTGGTGTTGCAAACGCGGTTGCTTCCTATATTAAGGAAAACTACCAGGACCGCGAGGTTAAGATTGCAAGTGCAGAAGGCTTAGAAGAATGCCGCAAGTTACTTACTCTTGCAAAAGCAGGTAAATACGATGGATATCTCCTAGAAGGAATGGCTTGCCCGGGAGGATGTGTTGCCGGTGCCGGAACCATTCAACCAATTGCAAAATCAGCTGCCGCTGTCGCCAATGCTAAGAAGACCTCCACAAACCCACACTCTTCTAAAAGCAATTACAAAGACTTATTAGACGTGTTAGTCGAAAACTAGATGATTGATATAAAGAAGGACGGGAAAATCCCGTCCTTATCCTTTCTGCTCAATTCCCTGTTGCATAACAATTGGAATCGCACTGTCCAAAAGCTCATCCATTTTTGGAATCTCGCCCACTACATTTTCAGCAAGCCAGTCCATATTGACAATCTCTTCTGGCGTAAGACTCTTGTCTTCATCCGGCTGAACAACACCTGTCTGTGAATAAAGTACACCTGTAAATGGATTGAACTCACCATTCATAATCGTTGTCTTCAGAAGTTCAATCAGACGTTGCGTTCCTATCGGAAGATTTCTTGAACATACCACATCGATAACTCCCGCCGACATACCCCACCAGTAATTAATTGCCTTGATAAATGTGGAGTCATCATCATATTCCCATGACCCATCGATAATTGCACGTGCGAGTTGTTCATAAAATTTTCCCCAATGTAAGAGTGGCATTGCAAGGTTGCGGAGATTCTCTCCATCCATATAGTAGATTCCAAAATATCGCGTCTCGTCATTTGGCATCAACATATCTCTTGCAGACACACAGGATGGCTGTAACTTCTTAATATTTTCCATCGTGTCATTATCCTTGATACAACGCCAATCAAGGTATACCCTTGCACGCGGATTGACCATCTTAGCTCCCAGTGCGAATGCATTGATATTTGCTATAGTTCCGTATATCGGGTAGTCTGCAATATATGTAATCTTATCATTCTCTGCCATCGCACCTGCAATTGCACCCATCAGGAATTTCACTTCATGCATACGCACATAGTAGGTACGAATGTACCTGTGAGACGTATTGACCGAACAGTTCAAAATATGAACTTTCGGATTATCAATCGCTGCCTTTACGCTTGCCTGAGCAAAAGACGGCGTTGTTGTAATAATCACGTTACATCCCTCAAGAAGCGCTTCGCCAATAAAGAATTCCACATTCTCTAAGGTTACATTTTCAAAATGAATGGTCTCCACTTCATGTGGAAATGCCTGCTCCAAATGTAGTCGTCCGAGTTCATGCCCATACGTCCAATCTGAAGAATCCGGCGTATTCTCATACAAAAAAGCAATCTTAAGCTTTGGTTTGCTAAATGGATTGATTTTACTAAGAAGTGGTTTCTTATCCGTCGGGTCCAATTTCAGTTCAATGTCATCCTCTTCGTCTAACAGATTGAACTCTTCCCATGTTTTTGAAATCGTATTCTTCAACTCCTCAGTCCACATGTTGCACACATTTTTATAACCATGCAATTCGATAAATATAAGGAAAGCATCCCCTGTCGTAATCGAAAGTTTCTCACTTTTACGCTTGAATTCTTTTCGAAAACGATGGTAAATAGAGCTAAAATTCTGACACTCCTCCTCCGTCCACACATGCTCCGGTTCTTTTCCAATCAACTCTTGCAGTTTTGTATAACTTCCCTCTTTGGAAAAGTGAAGATAATTAATCTGAGTCTTCTCATAGAAATCCAAAAATTCATAGTATTTTTTATTCTCCGTCTCATCCGTGCGCTGAGGAATGAGGCGTGTAACTGTCCCCGGAATATACAGTGCTTCGAAATATTTCATTACACTGACACGTTTGTTCCCTTCCTCCACATAGAAACGATTCAGATATTCATACGCCTTGATCGGCTCTCGAATTCCCTCTGCTTCGTGACTTTCACTGAGGCTCATCCATTTGCTTGCAAATTCTGTATTCTTCTCCAAAATTGGCATAAAATTACTTGCAAATGCATTGCTTCTTCCATTTGTCTTCGTTCCCACAATCTGTTCAACCGGAATCTGTTGCATTCCCAGATAAACCTCTGAGTAGGAACCCTTCGGCGGAAGTATATCATCAAGCACCCAAAGTGTTGGTTTCTCACCACATGACATGCGATGCTGATATTCTTTTTTTCCAAGTTTGTACGCTTTTTCGTAATTCTCTTTTGACATCTTCTTCCTCCTTTCTGACATATTGATATCATATCCTTTTTATGTCAATTCGTCAAACTCATTTTCAAAGATATTTGTCGAAAATAGGTTGTTTTTTTCGACAAATATTTTATAATTATAAATACATTACAAGAGGTGATAAAAAATGTCAAAAAAGAAGAAAATTATACTAATTACCAGTATTTCTATTCTGTTATGCATCTTTGCAACAATCGGTGCCGTCTGGAAGTTAAACAAATACTCCTTGGTACTTAGTGTGGCAGACAAAGTGGTTACTTTGGAATACGGCGTGGATCAGATGCCGGAGATTACAGCACTGTGCAAGGGCTCTCTGATTAATCGTAAAGGAACCCCTGTCAAAACCACGATGAAAGGTGATGTGGATTTGAACAAACTAGGTGACTATGAGGTTACCTTTACAGCTAAGTACAAAGACATGACGCTTTCCGAAAAAAGAACAATCAAGGTTGTGGACACAACGCCACCGGAAATCAAACTTGTTTCTTCTCCGGATCACTATGCGAATCCTGTTCTTGGATATGAGGAAGAAGGATTTACTGCAACAGATAATTATGATGGTGATTTGACTACACAAGTTACCAGCGAAGAAAAAGATGGTAAAATGTTCTACACGGTCACAGACTCCTCCGGCAACACTGCAACTGCTGAGCGAACGTTAATATATAAGGATGTCATTGCTCCGGTGATTACTTTGGTTCAAGGGAATAACATTGCACGCGACAGAGGTGCTGACTTTGTCGAACCGGGATTCAGTGCAGTGGATGAGTGCGATGGAGATTTGACAAGTCAAGTAACTGTATCAGGTACTGTAGACGGACATACCTATGGCACATATGTGTTGACCTACACCGTAACCGATTCTTCCGGAAATATTGGAGAGGTGAAGAGAACTGTACAGATTGCGGACCTCTCGAAGCCGGTTATCTCCCTGAGAGGCGAACTAAAAACATATATAAAAGTCGGAACTGCATATAATGACCCTGGATTTACTGCCTCAGACAACATTGACGGCGATATCACTGCCAAGCTCTCTGTAAGCGGTGGTGTGGATACCAGCAAAATGGGTATTAACACGATTACCTACAGTGTGTCGGACTCCTTCGGAAACACTACTACTGTTACCCGCAAAGTATATGTGTATCAACAACAGGCTGTTGCTAATCCTATTAATCCGGGAAACAAGGTTGTGTATCTTACATTCGATGATGGACCGAGTGCACATACTGCAAGGTTATTGAACATTTTAGACAAGTATGGTGTGAAGGCTACATTCTTTGTAACTAACCAATTTCCAACATATCAATATATGATTGGTGAGACGCACAGACGCGGACATACCATTGCATTACATACCTTAACGCACAACTATGCATCACTCTATTCAAGCGAAGAAGCATATTATCAAGACTTAGCGGGTATCAACAATATTGTTGTTGCTCAGACCGGCGTAGCGCCAAGTATCGTGCGTTTCCCGGGCGGAACTAACAATACCGTAAGCAGAAAATATTGTCCCGGAATTATGACTGCTTTGACACAATCCATATCTCATTTTGGGTATCTTTACTGCGATTGGAATGTAAGTAGTGGAGACGCAGGCGGTGCAACAACTGCTACTGCTGTAGCTAACAATGTTATCTCCGGTATTCAAAGACATAATGTTTCAGTTGTTTTGCAACATGATATTAAAGCATTTAGCGTGGAAGCGGTTGATGATATTTTGTTCTGGGGAATTCAGAATGGATATACGTTTTTAAAAATGGATAATACAACTCCGATGGTACACTACGCACCACAGAATTAGGATTATTAGAAACCTCTTTGGAGGTTTCTTTTTTTGTGCCATGCAATTATATAATCCAAATTTAATAGGAGTCGTTACATATTTTGGATAACTTTACACATATTAAACTTGAAAGGATGGTGTATATTATATGAATCTAGATAAAGTAGTATGTCATTGCATGAATATCACAAATGGAATGATTAAGGATGCTGTTGAAGCAGGTGCAAAGACACTGGAGGATGTGCAGGAACAAACCGGAGCATCTACTGTGTGTGGGGCTTGTTTGGAAGATGTGCAGAGATTGGTGGATTTCTTTGTGAGTGAGGAAGGGAAGTAAGTGTACACAGGGCAGTTGCGATCGCATCTTGGTATGTTCAGACGCATGCGGGGCTTGTTGGGGTGCATTATAGCACTCCACTGTCTATAGGATGTAGTTGATGATACTTCTATACCCACAAATCTAATTTATTCACTTGATATGATGTTATTCTTGGCGTGAATTTCTATAGAATGGTGGGTTTGCATCATCTATACCCACACTTTTGTAAAATCGTGGGTATTGGATGAAGAAAACACGTCTTCTATAGAAATTCACGCTATTTCAAGACGATTATGAAAGAAAGCAAGTTGAAGACTGGGTATAAGAGATAGGAAACCAAGCTCTTATACCCAGTCTTCTAATTCGTACGACTTGGATTACTGCGAAGACAAGGGTCCACCTCGATTTCGTTTCACTTCTTCTCCTTACGTTATATCTGCGACGACTGACATAAGCTCGAAAGTCTTCGACTTCCTCGCTCATCTCAGTCATCCAATGATTGCATAAGTACAAAAAAAGAGTTCTCCAAGTAAACTTGGGAACTCTTTCTTGCACTCTGCAATCGCAGATATAACTATCTCTTTGAAAACTGTGGTGCTCTACGAGCTGCTTTGAGACCGTATTTCTTACGTTCTTTCATACGTGGATCACGTGTTAAGAATCCTGCTTTCTTAAGAACTGGTCTGTACTCAGCGTCTGCTTGAAGTAAAGCTCTTGAGATACCGTGACGGATTGCACCAGCTTGTCCTGTGTATCCACCACCGTGTACATTTACTAATACGTCGAATTTATCTAAAGTTTCTGTAGCAACAAGTGGTTGACGTACAACTACTTTTAATGTTTCTAATCCGAAGTACTCGTCGATACTTCTTTTATTGATTGTAATGTTACCTGTTCCAGGTACTAAGTATACTCTTGCGATTGATTTTTTTCTTCTTCCTGTTCCGTAGAATTTTGCGCTAGACATGTTATTTCCTCCCTTTCACCTAATTAGAATGTTAATACTTCTGGTTTTTGAGCTGCGTGAGCGTGCTCTGCACCAGCGTATACATGTAATTTTTTGTACATTTCTCTTCCTAAAGGTCCTTTTGGAAGCATGCCTTTAACAGCAAGTTCGATAACTCTTTCAGGTTTCTTGTCCATCATTTCTCTTAATGTAGTTTCTCTCATTCCACCTACATAATCAGAGTGATTGTAGTAGATCTTTTGATCTAATTTCTTACCTGTCACAGCGATTTTCTCAGCGTTGATTACGATTACGTAATCACCTGTATCTACGTGTGGTGTATATTCTGGTTTATTTTTTCCTCTTAAAACTTTTGCAACTTCAGATGACAAACGTCCTAATGTGCATCCTTCAGCGTCAACTACATACCATTTTCTTTCAATCTTTGTTGGATTAGCCATGTAAGTTTTCATTGGGTTTCCTCCTAAATAATTTTCATCTTTGTTATCATTTTATATAGGAATCAGTCCACTCCGGGGCATTGGCGCAAACTGCTTCTTCTATTCTCATGCCGTTATATTATATTACGCCAGCATTTGGATGTCAAGAAAAATTTTTCTTTTCTTCAAAATATATTTTTGTCATCTCTACGTCCTTTTGCACCTGCTTTTGCACCTCTTTTAAAGAGTCAAATTTCTGTATCGGACGCAAGAACTTATGCAATTCTAGTACTGCCTGTTCCCCATATATCTCCCTGTCGAAATCTATGATGTGCGTTTCTACTGTGATATAGGATTCATCATCCACCGTAGGCCTTCTTCCGATATTCGTCACGGATGTATATACCACATCACCAATCAAAATGCGTGTCGCATACACGCCATCCTCCGGCATAGTTCCTCCTGTGATGCACAGGTTCGCAGTGGGCATCCCCACTGTTCTTCCGAGTGCCTTTCCATGAACTACTTTTCCACTTAAAACAATTGGATCTTTCATAGTATTACTTTACGACAATCTTACGGAAGTTTTTCTTTCCTCTACGAAGAACAAGTCCTTCCACTGGAATTGCTTCTTTTACAAATGTTGCTCTGATATCCGCTACTTTTTCACCGTCAACTGCCACGCCGCCTTGTTCTACTGCACGTCTTGCCTCTGATTTGGAAGGTACAAGACCACTCTTGTGAAGCATCGTCAAAATATCAATTTGACCATCAACAAAATCTTCTGCAGTAAGTTCGCAAGTAGGCATATTAGCTGCTGCACCGCTAGAGAACAATGCTTTCGCACTTTCCTGCGCTTTTACAGCCTCTTCTTCACCGTGTACTAATTTAGTTAACTCGAATGCAAGAATCTCTTTTGCTTGGTTGAGCTGGCTTCCTTCCCAAGCATCCATCTTGTCAATTTCTTCTAATGGAAGGAATGTAAGCATACGGATACATTTGAGAACATCTGCATCACCAACATTTCTCCAGTATTGGTAGAACTCGAATGGCGATGTCTTATTTGGATCAAGCCATACAGCACCTGATTGCGTTTTACCCATCTTCTTGCCCTCTGAATTGAGAAGCAATGTAATTGTCATCGCACTGGCATCCTTGCCTAATTTGCGGCGAATAAGCTCTGTTCCGCCAAGCATGTTACTCCATTGGTCATCTCCACCAAACTGTAAGTTACAGCCGTATTTTTGGAACAATGCGTAGAAGTCATAGCTCTGCATAATCATGTAGTTGAACTCTAAGAAGCTAAGACCTTTTTCCATACGTTGCTTGTAGCACTCTGCACTGAGCATGCGGTTTACACTGAAATGTGCACCAACCTCGCGAAGTACATCTACGTAGTTCAGTTCAAGAAGCCAATCCGCATTATTTACCATAAGTGCTTTGCCTTCTGAGAAATCAATAAATTTGCTCATCTGCTGTTTGAAACACTCGCAGTTATGCTCAATTGTCTCTTTTGTCATCATCTGACGCATATCCGTTCTTCCTGATGGGTCACCAATCATAGCCGTACCGCCACCAATCAAAGCGATTGGTTTGTTTCCTGCCATCTGCAGACGTTTCATAAGGCAAAGCGCCATGAAATGTCCTACATGAAGGCTGTCTGCTGTCGGGTCAAACCCGATGTAAAATGTAGCCTTTCCGTTGTTTACTAATTCTCTTACAACTTCTTCGTCTGTTACTTGGGCAATTAAACCTCTTGCCTGTAATTCTTCATAAATTCCCATTTTCTTTCTCCTATAACCGAAAGGGTTTCGCTAACGCGAAACCCTTAATTCTTTACTCTTATACAAGTTCAAGAAGAACTTCCATAGCAGCGTCACCTTTACGTAAACCGATTTTTACGATTCTTGTGTAACCACCGTTACGGTTCTCATATTTAGGAGCGATTTCTGTGAATAATTTTTCCACTAAATCAACTTCTTTTGCTTTTCTCTTTTCACCTTCTACTACAGGGAAAAGAACTTTAAGCATTTGTCTTCTTGCATGTAATCTTGAAGGCATATCTTT
>JAZNHX010000197.1:0-17580 GCA_045577115.1 Faecalimonas sp.
AAGATTATTCTAAGATGATTACTGATTGCGGTGAAGGCGGAGCAGATATTTGTAGTTTTTCTCCGGGCTGGACAGGTCATATGGCGTTTATTGACCCTGTTGAAGAGTTTATACCTGGTATGAAAAATGGTGAATATGATATAGAAGAATGGCTCAATATGGATGCTCGTATTGTTAAGTTACATCCATTAACGGTAGCACAGAATTCACTTCATGGCGTATTTGGGCAGTCTGGTTACATTGCAGATGTACCACCAATGGCTGCTACTATTGGTCCTGTTGATGTTAAGAATGCAAGAGAGAGAATAGAAGTTCACGCACTTATGACAAACGGTACATTCTCATCATGGCAGAGAATGACATCACGTCTTGTACTTCACGGACCGGTAACACCAGAAGTTCCAAGTTCTATGTTACAGTTAATGAAGACACAAGTATTAGTTAGTGATGAACTTGCTGCACCATTTGAATGCTGGGAAAAAGTAGGTTACTAGAATGGGCAAAATCTTTAGTTACGACAGTCCGATTATACAGTCTATCAATAAGATTGTGGATTGTGCGATTTTGAGTATCATTTGGCTATTGTTTTCAATACCGGTTATCACATTTGGAGCATCTACATCGGCTCTGTATTATACGGTGAACAAGGTTATCCGTCACAACAGAAGTCATGTGTGGAGAGAGTTCTGGGGGTCATTTAAAGCGAACTTTAAGCAGTCAACCATTGTGTGGTTATTGTTACTGGTGTTTACTTATGTGCTTGGTGTCGATTGTATCTTTTTGTACAACATGATGAAAGCAGGCACAGTTGCCGGTTGGATACTTGTTCCGTTTGCAATTACAGCGCTTTTTGTTGTTATGTGGGGAATATACATGTTTGCTTACATTGCGAGATTTCAAGCGAGTTTAAAGACAATTATGAAGAACAGTGCGTTTTTTGTCATTCGTCACTTGCTTCGTTCCGTATTGCTTGCAGTTGTATTTGCAGCATCTGTGGCAATCTTTATGTTCCTTCCAATCGTAATTGTGATTTTGCCGACACTTGGCATGTTCCTTATGACGGTTATCTTGGAATCCATTTTCGAGAAATATATGTCAGATGAGGATTTGGTGGCAGAAGCGGAGAGAAATCAAGTGTATTATAACTAATAAGCAAATAAAACGGATATCCTTTTGCGAGGATATCCGTTTTTGTGTTGTAGAACTTTTGTCTGTATCTAATATTGCAGAGCCGAGCGTGTTTAGTTATCTTCTTCGCGCTCATCTGTTGTGTATACCTGACGTTTTCTTGCCATTTCATCACTTTCAAGGTATTCGTCATACGTTGTAATCTTATCGATTAATGTACCGCCAGGAAGAATTTCCATGATACGGTTTGCAGTTGTCTGAACAACCTGATGGTCACGGGAAGCGAAGAGCAGTACACCTGGGAATTTGATTAATCCATTGTTGAGTGCTGTGATTGCTTCCATGTCAAGGTGGTCAGTAGGCTCGTCGAGAACGAGTACATTTGCTCCGGAAATCATCATCTTAGAAAGGAGGCAACGTACCTTTTCACCACCGGAAAGAACTTTTACCTTCTTCACACCGTCTTCGCCTGAGAAGAGCATTCTTCCGAGGAAACCACGCACATAAGTCACGTCTTTCTCTTCAGAGTATTGTGTGAGCCATTCTACGATAGTGTCTTCATTATCGAATTCATGAGTACTGTCTTTCGGGAAGTAAGCCTGAGTCGTAGTAACGCCCCACTTGTAGCTTCCTTCGTCCGGTTCCATCTCACCTGTTAATATTTTGAATAATGTTGTCTTAGCCAGTTCATTTCCACCTACGAAAGCAACTTTGTCTTCACGGCCGATGGTAAATGAAAGGTTATCTAAAATCTTTACACCGTCGACGGTCTTTGACAAGCCTTCCACAGAAAGAACCTCATTTCCGATGGAACGGTTTGGACGGAAATCAATGTATGGATATTTTCTGCTGGATGGACGAATGTCTTCCAGTTCAATTTTCTCCAAAGCACGTTTACGTGATGTGGCCTGTTTTGATTTGGAAGCGTTGGCACTAAAGCGCGAGATAAACTCTTGAAGTTCTTTAATCTTTTCTTCTTTCTTGCGGTTTGCCTCTTTCATCTGACGGATAATTAATTGGCTTGACTCATACCAGAAGTCGTAGTTTCCGGCGTATAATTGAATCTTGCCGTAATCGATATCCGCAATCTGTGTACATACTTTATTTAAGAAGTAACGGTCATGGGATACCACGATAACTGTATTGTTAAAGTTGATTAGGAATTCTTCTAACCATGCAATGGCATCTAAGTCCAAATGGTTGGTAGGCTCGTCGAGAAGCAGGATGTCCGGATTACCGAAGAGCGCCTTCGCAAGCAGAACCTTTACCTTCTCTGCACCTGTCAAATCTCTTAAGTATTTGTAATGAAGGTCTGTATCGATACCAAGGCCATTTAAGAGAGAAGCAGCGTCTGATTCAGCCTCCCATCCGTTCATCGTTGCGAATTCGCCTTCTAATTCACTGGCTTTGATTCCGTCTTCCTCTGTGAAGTCTTCCTTCATATATAATGCGTCTTTTTCCTTCATGATTTCATAGAGACGTCTGTTCCCCATGATAACGGTATCGAGAACCAGGTAATCATCATATTTAAAATGGTCCTGTTCAAGGAAAGAGAGACGTTCACCCGGTGTGATGATAACCTCACCTTTTGAAGGTTCTAATTTTCCTGATAAGATTTTTAAAAATGTAGACTTTCCGGCACCGTTTGCCCCGATGAGTCCGTAGCAGTTGCCCTCGGTAAATTTTACATTTACATCTTCGAACAATGCTTTTTTGCCGACACGCAATGTAACATTACTTGTACTAATCATTTATATATTCCTCCATGGATTTGTTATACATAAGTAACCACCGTTTATCTTAACATGGAAAAAATTTCATTGCAACCCTAAAATAACTATGATATAATACAAAAGATTATGGGCTAAGCCACCGAGCCGAGACCACTGAAGAGATTATCAGTGAGGTATGGTAATTTGTTCAGTAGTTTCGGACAGCTTGGCTACAGTATGAAAAGGAGAAAAAATATGTTTAAACAATTTGAAATGGAATTAGCCGGCAGAACTCTTCGCGCAGATATCGGAAGAGTAGCAGCTCAGGCGAACGGTGCAGTTCTTTTGCACTACGGTGATACAGTTGTACTTTCAACAGCAACTGCATCAGAGAAACCACGCGAAGGAATCGATTTCTTCCCATTAAGTGTTGAATATGAAGAAAAGATGTACGCAGTTGGTAAAATCCCTGGAGGATTCAACAAAAGAGAAGGCAAAGCTTCCGAGAATGCAATTCTTACATCACGCGTCATCGACAGACCAATGAGACCATTGTTCCCGAAAGATTACAGAAATGATGTTACTCTTAACAACATGGTAATGTCAGTTGACCCTGATTGCAGCCCGGAACTTACAGCTATGTTAGGTTCTGCTATTGCAACAGCCATCTCTGATATTCCATTTGATGGTCCTACATCTACAACACAGGTAGGTTTAATCGACGGAGAGTTCGTATTCAACCCAAATGCAGCACAGAGAGCAATTTCTGATATGCAGCTTACAGTTGCTTCTACAAGAGAAAAAGTAATCATGATTGAAGCAGGTGCTAACGAAGTACCGGAAGCTAAGATGATTGAAGCAATCTTCGCGGCTCACGAAGTTAACCAAGAAGTAATCAAATTCATCGATACAATCGTTGCAGATTGCGGAAAAGAGAAACACTCTTACACAAGCTGTGCAATTCCGGAAGAATTATTTGCAGCAATGAAAGAGATTGTACCTCCAGCAGAGATGGAAGTGGCAGTCTTCACAGATGAGAAACAAGTGAGAGAAGAAAATATTCGTGCCATCACAGCAAAGTTAGAAGAAGCTTTTGCTGACAACGAAGAGTGGCTTGCAGTACTTGGTGAAGCAATTTACCAGTATGAGAAGAAGACTGTTCGTAAGATGATTTTAGTAGACCACAAGCGTCCGGATGGAAGAGCAATCGACCAAATCAGACCGCTTGCAGCTGAGACAGATATCATTCCAAGAGTTCATGGTTCTGCGATGTTTACTCGTGGACAAACTCAGATCTGTACAGTGACAACACTTGGACCTTTATCAGAGGCTCAGAAGTTGGATGGTCTTGATGAAGCAGAGACTTCTAAGAGATACATGCACCACTACAACTTCCCGGCATACTCAGTTGGTGAGACAAAGCCTTCCAGAGGACCTGGACGACGTGAAATCGGTCACGGGGCGTTGGCAGAGAGAGCATTGGTTCCTGTACTTCCAAGTGAAGAGGAATTCCCATATGCAATCCGTACAGTATCAGAAACCTTTGAATCAAATGGTTCTACATCACAGGCTAGTATCTGTGCATCAAGTATGTCACTTATGGCAGCCGGTGTTCCAATTAAATCAGCAGTTGCAGGTATCTCAGCAGGTCTTGTAACAGGTGATACAGATGATGAATACCTTGTGCTTACAGATATTCAAGGTCTCGAAGACTTCTTCGGCGACATGGACTTCAAGGTAGCAGGTACACACAAAGGTATCACAGCAATTCAGATGGATATTAAGATTCACGGTCTTACACGTGCCATCATTGAAGAAGCAATTGCATGCACAAAGAAGGCAAGAACTTACATCTTAGATGAGGTTATGGCAAAAGCAATTGCAGAGCCACGTCCGGAAGTTGGACAGTATGCTCCGAAGATTCAGTCTATGCAGATTGACCCTGCAAAGATTGGCGATGTTGTCGGACAGAGAGGTAAAACAATCAACGCAATTATCGAGCAGACAGGCGTTAAGATTGATATCACAGATGACGGTGCTGTATCTATCTGCGGAACAGATGCAGCAAAGATGGAAGAAGCAATGAAGATGATTGCTACTATCGTTACAGATTTCGAAGCAGGTATGGTATTCGAAGGGAAGGTGATCAGCATCAAAGAATTTGGTGCATTCATCGAGTTTGCTCCTGGAAAAGAAGGAATGGTACACATTTCTAAGATTTCTAAGGAAAGAATTAAACAAGTAGAAGATGTTCTTACATTGGGTGATAAGGTAAAAGTAGTTTGCCTTGGCAAAGATAAGATGGGAAGAATCAGCTTCTCAATGAAGGATGTCGTAGAAGAATAAGAACATTATATTTCACAAAAAAACAAGGAGGGTATTAAAATGTCATACGTAGATGAAGTAATTGAACTAGTGGTAAAGAAAAACCCTGCGGAACCGGAGTTCCACCAGGCAGTAAAAGAAGTTATGGAGTCACTCAGAGTAGTGATTGAAGCAAACGAAGAGAAATATAGAAGAGAAGCTCTTTTAGAGAGACTTGTTGAGCCGGAGAGAACCATTCTTTTCCGTATTCCTTGGGTAGATGATAACGGACAAGTGCAGGTTAACAAAGGTTACCGTGTACAATTCAACAGTGCAATCGGACCATACAAGGGAGGTATCCGTCTGCACCCATCTGTTAACTTAGGTATTATCAAATTCTTAGGTTTTGAGCAGACATTTAAGAATTCACTTACCGGACTTCCAATTGGTGGTGGTAAAGGTGGTTCTGACTTTGATCCAAAGGGAAAATCAGACAGAGAAATCATGGCGTTCTGTCAGAGCTTTATGACAGAACTCTGCAAACATATCGGCGCTGACACAGACGTTCCTGCAGGTGATATCGGAACAGGCGCAAGAGAAATTGGTTACATGTACGGACAGTACAAACGTATCCGTAACGTATACGAAGATGTTCTTACAGGTAAGGGACTTAGTTACGGCGGTTCTTTGGCTAGAAAAGAAGCAACAGGATATGGCTTATTATACTTCACAGAGGAGATGCTCAAACTTGCAGGAATCGAGCTTGCAGGCAAGACAGTAGCAATCTCAGGTGCAGGTAACGTTGCTATATACGCAGCAGAGAAAGCAACAGAACTTGGTGCAAAAGTTCTTACTATGAGTGATTCAACTGGTTGGATCTACGATGCAGAGGGTATTGACCTTGCAGCAATTAAGGAAATCAAAGAAGTACAACGTGCAAGACTTACAGAATACAAGAAATATCGTCCAAACTCAGAATATCATGAGGGTAGAGGCGTATGGTCAGTGAAAGTGGATATCGCACTTCCATGTGCAACACAGAACGAGCTTCTTCTTGAAGATGCAAAAGCATTGGTTGCTAACGGTGTTACTGCGGTAGCAGAAGGTGCTAACATGCCTACAACTTTAGAGGCTACTCATTACTTGCAAGAAAACGGAGTTATCTTTGCTCCTGGTAAAGCTTCTAACGCAGGTGGTGTTGCAACATCCGCTCTTGAAATGTCACAGAACAGCGAGAGACTTAGCTGGACCTTCGAAGAAGTAGATGCAAAATTAAAGACAATCATGGTTAACATTTGCCACAATGCAGCTGCAGCCGCTAAGAAATACGGCGCAGAGGGTAACTATGTTGTAGGTGCTAATATTGCAGGATTTGAAAAAGTAGTAGATGCAATGACAGCACAGGGAATTGTATAGTTCAAGAATCATTTTGGAAGGTCATGCGCTTGCATCGTAAAAAGTGTATGACTTTTCCTTTAACACTTGACTTTAGCATGGTAACGTGATAATATTAAAAAGTGTTTTAAATCTATTTAGAAAAAGGAGAAAATTATTATGAAAAAAATAGTAGCATTATTATTAAGTGTTATCATGGTGCTTTCTATGGTAGCTTGCGGTAGCAAAGAAGAATCTAAATCTGATTTGGATTATGTAAAGAAAAATGGTAAATTAATCGTTGGTATCACAGAGTATGCACCGATGGATTACAAAGATGAAAAAGGTAATTGGATTGGTTTTGATGCTGAAATGGCAGAAGCTTTTGCAGAATATCTTGGTGTAGAAGTAGAATTCTTTGTAATTACTGACTGGGGTCAGAAAGCAATGGAGCTCGACACAAAAAGTATCGACTGTGTATGGAATGGTATGACTTTGACAGATGAAGTAAAAGAATTGATGGATTGCTCTAATGCATATTGTAAGAATCAGCAAGTAGTTGTTGTAAAAGCTGATAAAGCAGATGAATATACAACAAAAGAAAGTATTAAAGGTTTGAGCTTTGCTGTAGAAGACGGCAGCGCAGGAGAAGACCAAGCAGATGCGAATGACTGGAAGAAAACAGAAGTAGAAAATCAAGCTGCAACTTTACAAGAAGTAAAAGCTGGAGCATCTGATGCAGCGATTATCGACCTTTTGATGGCAGGTGCTATGATTGGTGAAGGGACAGATTACGCTGATTTGACAGCGACTGTAAGCTTATCAGAAGAAGAATTCGGTGTTGGCTTCCGTAAAGGTTCTGACCTTGTGGCAGAATTGAACAAATTCCTTGTTGAAGCTTACGGCGATGGCTCAATGATGGAATGTGCAGAAAAGTACGGCGTACAAAAAACCGTCATCGAACAGAAATAGTTTAGAAAGCAGGAAATACATATGGAACGAATATTGGAACAGTTTCCAATCGTTGTAAATGCATTAAATATTGGATTTTTACAGACTTTAAAATTGTTTGCATCGACACTGATCGGAGCCATACCTTTGGGACTCATTATTGCGTTTGGCTCTATGTCTCGATTTAAACCATTAAGTTATTTGGTAAAGATTATAGTTTGGATCATCAGAGGGACACCTCTGATGATTCAACTTTTGATTATCTATTATGGACCGGGTTTGATTTTTGGAAATCATATTTGGGGCGGAGGTGAAGGCGGTCGCTTTTTAGCTGCGACGGTTGCCTTTGTCTTTAATTATGCCTGTTATTTCTCCGAGATATACCGAGGAGGAATTCAGAGTGTTCCGGTAGGTCAGGAAGAAGCCGGCTTGGTGCTCGGCATGACAAAACCGCAGATTTTCTTCCGCGTCAAATTGTTACAGATGGTAAAACGAGTGCTTCCTCCGATGTCTAATGAAATTATTACATTGGTAAAAGATACTTCTCTTGCACGAACCATTGCTTTGCAGGAAATCATTTTTGCAGGACAGGCATTTATGAAGGGATCGCAGGGAATTGCCGGAGCAGTTTGGCCGTTGTTCTTTACCCTGGTTTACTATTTGATATTTAGTGGTATTCTCACCATTCTTCTCGGACAATTAGAGAAGAAGTTGAATTATTTCCGTTAGAGAAGGAGGGGGAGAAATGGCGATTTTAGAAGTAGAACATATATGTAAAAGTTTTGGGAAGACAGAAGTATTAAAAGATATCAGCTTTTCTTTAGAGCAAGGTCAGGTGGTTTCCATCATAGGTTCTTCGGGAAGTGGAAAAACGACGTTGCTTCGTTGCCTGAATTTTTTGGAGAAACCGGATAAGGGTGTGATTCGCGTCAACGGTGAGACGTTGTTTGACGCAGAGGAGGCAAGTACACAGCAGGAGTCTCATATCAGAAGTAAGCGCTTACATTTCGGACTGGTATTCCAGTCTTTCAACTTATTTCCGCAGTACACAGCATTGCAGAACGTAATGCTTGCAAAAGAGTTGCTTGCAAAGGAAAGACCGGATTATAAGGCGAAAAAGAAAGAGATTCACGAGGAAATCAAGGCACAGGCTGAGGAACTTTTGAAACAGATGGGGCTTGAAAACAGAATGAACAATTATCCGCATCAGTTATCGGGTGGACAGTGTCAGCGTGTTGCAATTGCGCGAGCGCTTGCGTTAGAGCCGGATATTCTCTGTTTTGATGAACCGACTTCAGCGCTTGACCCGGAACTTACCGGTGAGGTGCTTCGGGTAATCAAGGAACTTGCAGATAAGAAAACTACGATGATTATCGTAACGCATGAGATGTCATTTGCAAAAGAAGTGTCCAGTCAGGTTATCTTTATGGATGACGGAAGGATACTGGAACAGGGGGACCCGATAGAGGTGTTTGAACATCCGAAAGAGGAGAGAACAAGACATTTTATAGGAAGTATTAAGAATAATTAATTGAAGGTGAGATCATGCGTCTTATTTCGCAAAATGAATTGGAAGACATATTAACAAAACGCGTTAAGGGACAGATGTGCGATGCCCGAGATATTGAACTATGCGATGTGAACCTTCGTGGGTTTGATTAGAAAAACCTCACGCACACTCGTTACTTCAGTGAAGAGTTAGTGAGGAGCAAATAGTCAGCATATACAGAAATGTGTATGTAGTGATGGGCGACTACACCCATCCAATACTACTTGAATTGCTGGAACCCCCTAAAGACAACAAAACTATAACGTACTGCCTAAAATGGCAGAAGCGTGAATGTGGCGAAAGCAGAAAAAATTTGTTGTATGGTGCAAGGTTAAACCCTAAACACTTTGAGCAATGGGCAATCAGCAGCTAAGACCGAAAGGTAAAGTGCAACGACTATTCCTCTTGAGGGAAGTACACTGCAAGCGTTAGGCAGTGGAAGTGGGTAGCCCCTAACAGGTAAGGCTGAGGGAGAAGATATAGTCTGTGCTTATGTGAAAGCATAAGAAGTTCATCAGAGAACTGTACGAAGCGTAGCGGCTTTGTATGAACGACAACCTCTACACGACAAACAGGACCTTAGGGTTCTTATATATGTTAGTTATGAACCTTATATTTCTATAATGATATTCGAACAAATGTTTGTATTTTCGCAAAGAATATGATATAATCGAATTATAGAAAGTGAGGTGAAACATGATGGAAAAAGCTTATAAGTATCGCATTTATCCAAAAAAAAGGCAGAAGGAACTATTGGCAAAAACTTTTGGATGCTGTAGATTTGTTTATAATCATTTCTTAAATAAACGTATCGAAACATACCAAACGGAGCAGAAAACTTTGACTTATAATCAATGCTCCTCAGAACTGACGAAATTAAAGTCAGAATTGGAATGGTTAAAGGACCCGGACAAATGTTCTCTGCAAAATGCCATAAAAGACATGGATAGAGCATACAGAAATTTTTTCAAACATAACGCAGGCTTTCCAAAGTATAAGTCGAAGAAAATACACCACTTTTCGTATCGGACAAATGCGACCAACGGAAACATTGCGTATTGTGGAAAATACATTAAGCTTCCGAAACTTGGGATGGTAAAAACCAGAACCAAGCTCATACCACAAGGCAGAATCTTAAATGCAACAATTTCGCAGGAACCCAGTGGTAAATATTATGTTTCACTTTGTTGTACAGATGTAGAAATTCCAAAACTCGAAAAGACGGGAAATGAGATTGGTATCGATTTGGGAATTAAATCATTTGCTGTTACAAGTAGTGGAGACTCCATTTCAAATCCGAAATATCTGCAAAAGTCTTTAACCAAACTTGCAAGGTTACAACGGGAGTTATCTCGAAAAACAAGAGGTGGCTCCAATTGGAATAAAGCAAGAATTAAGCTAACAAGACTGCAGGAGCATATCACCAATCAGAGAACGGATTTTCTACAGAAGTTATCTACCAAACTTATTCGAGACAATGATGTCATCTGTATCGAGGACTTGCAGGTAAAGAACATGATTCGCAACCACAAGTTGGCCAGAAACATTGCAGATGTATCATGGTCAGAGTTTGTCAGACAATTGCAATATAAGGCAGATTGGTATGGAAGAAAACTTGTAAAGGTAGATAAATGGTATGCAAGCAGTCAGATATGTAGTTGCTGTGGTGCACAGTTTCCAATTACAAAGGATTTATCCGTAAGAGAATGGATATGTCCAAACTGTCACACGGCATTAGACAGAGATGGAAATGCAGCGAAAAACATACTGAATGAAGGCAAGAGAATATTGGCTAATGCAGCCTAATAACAACATATATAAGAACCGTAGGAACTGCGGGGATAGACTGGGAATGCTTCGTGCGTTAGCACGATCGACCAGGAACCCTGCGACTTAAGTCGTGGGAGGTTCAGTTGAGTTATATGGATTTTACACTCGGCGTATTTAAAAATGTCTGTTTTGATGAAGTGAATTTTAGCCATAGCAGTATTGAAAATGCATTGTTTGAGAATTGTACATTTCGTGGTGCTGATTTTCGCCATGCGAATATGAGAACATGTGCCATGCGTTATAATGATTTGACAGGAGCTAATATTGAAGGGGCAGATTTGTTTGCCGCAGTGCTTGAACACGCCAAATTGGATGAAATCATTTACAATGAAGAGACGAAGTGGTTTAAACTATACTGTCCGGAAACGGGTCCGTTTTTGGGATATAAAAAATGTTTCAATAATCGTTTGGTGCAGCTTCTTATTCCGGCAGATGCCAAGAGAACATCAGCAACAATGAATTCGTGTAGGTGCAGTAAGGCAAAGGTTCTTACGATAAAGAGTTTTGATTATAAAGAGGAATTCGATGAGGCGTGGTCTCTGGTAGATGAGAACTTTGTTTATCGAAAGGGCGAGTGGGTAGAAGTGCCAGATTTTAATGAAGACAGATGGCAGGATTCCACTACGGGAATACATTTTTGGCTGACAAGGGAAGAGGCGTTGGCGTACTAGAAAATTGTTGTAAAAAAAATAAAAAAAGTGTTGACAAGCATTACCTATTAATAGTATACTAGCAAAGCGGGTTGCGGAAACGACCCGCTTACATATGGGATCATAGCTCAGCTGGGAGAGCACCTGCCTTACAAGCAGGGGGTCATAGGTTCGAGCCCTATTGGTCCCATTTTATGGCAGCTAAGATGTCGTAAGATTTTAACAAAAGAGCCGTAAAATGTGACACCCGTGCTACGCACGATGCACACAGTTTCTTCGAAACTGGCGCGACTCCATATGGCGGGATAGCTCAGTTGGCTAGAGCATACGGTTCATACCCGTAGTGTCGCTGGTTCGAATCCAGTTCCCGCTACTTAAAAAAGATTCTGAAAAGAATCTTTTTTTTGTTTTGTGCATGAGATGTTTTGGGATTTACGCCAAATGTTGGGTGATTTTAAGATTTTGCGGTGTAAAGGTAAGTTGTCGCGTTTTGCACCGTAAATTAATCTTGAAGTGTTAGACTTATTAGCAACAAATACGGTGTCGATGCAGTTTTATACTTTTTATACCGTAAATAATGGCTCGATATGATAGTTTTAACTTCGCAATTACGGTGTCAACACAATTTTAAGTTATTAAAGCCGTAAAACAAAGAGAGATATGCTGGATTTCTAATCGAAATTACGGTGTTGCCTTGAAATTTCAATTTTCACACGGTAATTTCAAGAAACGAGTCAATAAATCGCGTATTTTTTTCAGTGTAATAAATTGAGTTTTGCCAACGCACCGTATTTAATCAGGTTAACGCGAATAAGGCAATAAAAGAATATCAAAATTCATAATAATATGGTATACTAAAATCACAAGAAATATGAAAGAGGTAAATTATGCGAGTAGGTTTAGGATATGATGTTCATAAATTAGTGGAAGGAAGAGACTTGATTTTAGGAGGAGTCAATATTCCTTACGAGAAAGGATTGCTCGGTCATTCGGATGCAGATGTTCTGGTACATGCAATTATGGATGCACTTTTAGGAGCAACGGCATTAGGTGACATCGGAAAGCATTTTCCGGATACTGACCCTGCGTATAAAGGTGCTGACAGTTTGAAACTTTTGGAGCATGTAGGAAAGATATTAGACGAGAAGTTGTATGTCATCGAGAATATTGATGCGACAATTATTGCACAGCGACCGAAGATGGCACCACACATTCCGACAATGCGAGAAAATGTTGCAAGAGTTCTCGGGATTGATGTGGACCAAGTAAATATTAAGGCGACCACAGAAGAAGGGCTTGGATTTACCGGAACAGGTGAAGGAATCTCTTCACAGGCTATCTGCGCTGTCGAAAAAATCACAAATATGACAAGTTATAAAGTGGCAGATAGCGAAGGCGGTTGTGCCGGTTGCGCTGGATGTAAGAAACAATAGGAAGAAATATATGAAAGTTCGTAAATTAAGACAAGAAGAACATATCAAAACAAGGCGATTATGGGAAGAAATCTTCACGGAAGACACCCCGAAATTCCTTGACTACTATTATTCTGTAAAGGCAAATGACAACGAAATCTATGTAATCGAAGACAATGGAAAGATTGTCTCAATGTTACATCTGAATCCTTATCAAATGCGTGTGAAGGACAAGTTATATCATACGCATTATATCGTGGCAGTTGCGACAGATGAAAGATATCGTCATCAGGGACTTATGAGACAACTTCTGAATCACACTATGCAGGTGATGGCAGATAGAGGGGAACTGTTTACATTTCTTATGCCGGCAGCCGAGGAAATCTATAAGCCGTTTGGGTTTGAATTCGTGTATGAGCAGAATAGAGAAAAGGTGTCTGGAAAAAAGTGTGATGATAACACCTTAGAAATCATGGAAGCAAGCTCAGAGTATTGTCAAGAGATTGCCGAGTTTGCAAATGAAATGCTTATGGATTACGATGTGGTGACATGGAGAGATGAAGAATATTATAAAATGATTCTAGCAGAACAGGTTAGCGAGAATGGTGGAATCTTAGTGGCAAAAAGAGACGGAAAAATAGAGGGTGTTTTTTGCTATGCGAAAGAATCGGATTTTGAAATTCGTGAGCCTTTATTTTACAACAAAGAAGTTTTACAGCATGCCATATGCCATCTTACAGGAAACGAATCAGACCTCGTTTTGTGCACGGGATATGGATCTGAAGAATCAAAACCAATCATTATGGCGAAGGTTTTGAAACCGGAATTCAATTTTGACCTCAAAAATGCAAAAGTTTTTCTAAATGAGGTCGTCTAGAGGTTGACAAAAAGGCTTATTTTTCATAAAGTTGTTAATAGGAAAATGGAGGGAAAGACATGAAAGTATTTAATACATTATCAAAGACAAAAGAAGAGTTCGTCCCTGTTGAGGCAGGCAAGGTTAAAATGTATGTATGTGGTCCTACTGTATACAATTACATTCACATCGGAAATGCAAGTCCGATGATCGTATTTGATACGGTAAGACGTTATTTTGAATATAAAGGGTATGATGTAAACTTCGTATCGAACTTCACGGACGTGGATGACAAGATTATCAAAAAGGCAATTGAAGAGGGAGTAACAGCTGATGAAGTGTCTAAGAGATTCATCGAAGAATGTAAGAAGGATATGGCGGGCATGAATGTAAAGCCGGCTACTACACATCCTCTTGCGACCGAAGAAATCGACGGTATGATCGAGATGATTGGTCAGTTGATTGAAAAGGGTTATGCCTATGAGAAAAATGGAACCGTATATTTCCGTACAAGAAAGTTTGATGAGTATGGCAAGTTGTCTCACAAGAACTTAGATGATTTACAATCTGGTGGACGTTCACTTCTTGTAACAGGTGAAGATGAAAAAGAGGATTCGTTAGATTTTGTTCTTTGGAAACCAAAGAAAGAAGGAGAACCTGCTTGGGAGTCCCCATGGTGTGACGGTCGTCCGGGATGGCATATCGAGTGTTCTGTAATGTCTAAAAAGTATTTGGGCGAGCAGATTGACATTCATGCAGGTGGAGAAGACTTAGTATTCCCGCACCACGAGAATGAGATTGCACAGAGCGAGGCTGCTAACGGAAAAGAATTTGCAAAATATTGGATGCACAATGCGTTTCTTAATATCGACAACAAGAAGATGTCAAAATCACTTGGAAACTTTAGAACTGTGCGTGAAATCAGCGAGCAGTATGACCTTCAGGTGCTTCGTTTCTTCATGTTAAGTGCACATTATAGAAGTCCGTTGAATTTTAGTGCTGACCTTATGGAAGCATCTAAGAACGGACTTGACCGTATCGTGACTGCAGTAGCAAACCTTAAGCATTTAATCGGTGCAGCTACAGTAGAAGCAATGACGGAGGCAGAGAAAGAAACGTTTGCAAAGACTGCAGAATTTGTAAATGGATTCGAAACTGCTATGGAAGATGATTTCAATACGGCAGACGCAGTATCTTCTGTATTCGAACTTGTAAAATATGCGAACACAACAGCTAGTGGAGAAAGTTCCAAGGAATACTTGGAAAGCGTACATGCACTCATTGTGAAGCTTACAGATGTACTTGGACTCATTGTAGAAAAAGAGGAAGAACTGTTAGCAGAAGACATTGAAAAGTTAATTGAAGAGCGTCAGGCTGCGAGAAAAGCAAAGAATTTTGCAAGAGCTGACGAGATTCGTAATGAACTGTTAGAGAAGGGTATTATCTTAGAAGATACTCGTGAAGGAGTAAAATGGAGAAAAGCATAGGATTTGAATTTGTTTCCTATATGAATGAGTTGTTTCTTATGGAAGAGGTGGATATCAGAGAGTATTCACCTCTTACATTAGCGTATATAGGTGATTGTGTTTATGATTTGGTAATTAAGAGTCTGGTAATCAATACTGGCAATAAACAGGTGAATAAGCTTCATCAGGAAACCAGTAAACTTGTACAGGCTTCTACGCAGTCGCTGATGATGCGAACGATGCAAGAGCATTTGACGGAGGAAGAGCATGCGGTGTATAAACGAGGCCGCAATGCCAAGTCCGTATCTCCGGCAAAGAATCAGTCGATTACGGATTACAGAAGGGCGACAGGGTTTGAGGCTCTTTTGGGGTATTTGTATCTGAAAAAGGATTACAAGAGATTACTTGATTTGGTAAAGATTGGGTTAGATAGTTTAGAGAGCAGTAAAGCAGATTGTGAATAACTGCTTTGCGGAGGAGATTATGAACGAGGATAATAAAGTGAAAAGTTTAATCATAGAAGGCCGTAATGCCGTTATAGAGGCGTTTCGTTCCGGGAAACCGATAGACAAGCTGTTTGTTCTGGATGGTTGTCAAGATGGACCGATTCGCACAATTGTGCGTGAGGCGAAAAAGCATGATACAATTCTGAAGTTTGTGACAAAAGACAGATTGGACCAACTTTCTGAGACAAAGAAGCATCAAGGCGTGATTGCTTATGCGGCGGCTTATGAATACTCAGAGCTGGAGGATATATTTGCACTGGCAGAGAAGAAGGGAGAAGACCCATTTGTGATTCTCCTTGATAACATTGAGGACCCTCATAATCTCGGTGCGATTATCCGTACTGCGAATCTGGCGGGCGCACATGGTGTCATTATTCCAAAACACCGTGCAGTTGGACTTACGGCAACAGTTGCCAAGACATCCGCAGGAGCACTCAATTACACCCCTGTTGTAAAGGTTACCAATCTTGCAAAGACAATGGAGGATTTGCAGGGAAGAGGATTATGGTTCGTCTGTGCTGATATGGGCGGAGAGACGATGTATCGTCTGAATCTTAAGGGACCTATCGGACTTGTGATTGGAAATGAAGGAGAAGGCGTCAGCCGTCTTGTGAAAGAAAAATGCGATTTTATTGCATCCATTCCTATGAAAGGTGATATCGATTCGCTCAATGCGTCTGTTGCAGCAGGTGTGTTGGCGTATGAGATTGTAAGACAACGATTAAGTTAGTATGAAAAAGTATGAAAATATTCCAGATGAGCAGTTAATTCGCAAGTTGCGCGAAGGAGAGAGTGCCATCATGGATTACATTATCAGTAAGTATAAATATCTGGTTATACGTGCGGCAAAAGCCATATACTTAATTGGTGGTGAAAATGATGACCTCATACAAGAGGGCATGATAGGGCTTTTTAAAGCAGTCAGAGATTTTGATACCAATCAAGAAACATCATTTTATAGTTTTGCTGAGCTATGCATTTCAAGGCAAATGTATACGGCAATCAAATTGTCGCAGAGACAGAAGCATATGCCATTAAATTCATATGTATCTTTGTATGATGTTAAAAGGTCAGATTATGACGATAAGCATTCTCCATTGATTGAGCAGTTGGAAATTGAGACAAACAGTAACCCGGAAGAATTGCTTTTGGACAAAGAGCGTATGCAAATGTTAGTGGAAGAATTAAATGAGCGTTTGAGTGATATGGAAAGAAGGGTACTGCACTTACATTTGCAGGGCGAGGATTATCGTTCCATCGCAGAATTGCTGGATAAAAGTCCGAAGTCAATTGACAATGCACTTCAGAGAATCAGACAAAAAATGCGTACAATTTTAGAATAATTATTTGACTTTTATTATGACATATAGTAGTATATAAAAGTACTGTCGAAGACAGAATGCTGCTGTGGCGCAGTCGGTAGCGCGTCGCCTTGGTAAGGCGGAGGTCACGGGTTCAAGTCCCGCCAGCAGCTTTTTGATATTGCATATCATAGTGTTATTATTAATTATCTAAAGCATGTTTCATGCAAGAAAATTCAGTAAGAACAATTAAATAATGTATTTAATGAGAAATAGCCGTTCCTGCCTCTGCAAAAAGTTGGAACAGCCATTCTTGTAGTTTAACAATTATTTTGACAGAACGGGTAGCGTGCACCTACTCGTCGGCTGTCTTGTTAAGTTCATTATGTCAAACGATATTATTTTGTCAACTTGACTTTTTAGGTCTGATTGAATATTATGAAAGGAGAAAAGTAATTGAAATCAGAATTACAAGAAGTACAACGATACGGAAGAAATAAAGATACAGCTATCAATCAAAGGTATATTGATAGTGGACAAT
>JAZNHX010000198.1:0-4022 GCA_045577115.1 Faecalimonas sp.
AGCTGGTGGTGGAAGAACGTATATAATTCTTTATTGAATACAAATTCTGAGTTAATAATATATTATTACAATAATTGTAGTTGTGATCAAGAATATGTTAAGGAGTTGTTTATCAATACTTGTGCTGATAGCTTAGATAAAGATGAAGTTCAGAAAGTAAAAAGCAAAATATTTGTGGTTTTGTATACTAATTCTAAAGACCATAACATGTTTCAATTAGAAGATAGTGCATTGTAATGAAAATGTAAAATATACTATGCGCTTGCACTTTGCTTGCAAAATCCCCGAAAACGACATGTAATCCATGGAATATCAAGAAAAACCATACCACTTGCGGTAAGAAAAATAACCAGTCCACACAAGATGTAGTATACAATGTCGAGTGGGAATAATCGCGAAAGCTACGAGACGCGTAAAAGATATAAAAATAGCCAGTCAGGATGCTTGCATTCTTGACTGGCTATTTTTATGTGTTTTTATAGGGCCACAGCCCGCGTGGAGCAGCACGAGTGCTGCGGACACACGCGGCTCATAGCTTTATAATATTCGGCGACAGCCGTGCATGAGGGAACGCGAAACGTTCTCGAGTGTACGCGGCTCATAGCTCTGTTTTACAGAATAGAATATAAATTTAAACTTGTACCGTATGCATAAAAGACGTATAATATCCACAAAAGAAGGGGGGATTAAAATGCAAACATTTTTGTATGTGATAAGAAATTTTTGGAAGCCTGGAATATTTACACGAAAGGAGGCTTTCATGGGATATGCAATATGTCTTATTCTTCACTCACTCATTGACTATCCGTTAGCCATGATTATAGGGCAAGGTTCTTGGAAGGTAAGAACTTGTATTACAGTGATATTAATGACTACAGTTTTAATAAAAAATCTGAGAAGTTTTGTGAAGAGTCGAATATGGTTAATCTTTATGACCATGATAAGTTTTGTTTTTTTTCTTTTTTACAATTTAATTATTGCCTGTATTGGTATGAGTTGGAGTGAAAACAAGTACGTTGCGAAAGATTTAGACCTAACTTGTGCATGTATAAATTCGCTGGCTGCACAAGGCAAAGTAAAACAAGCAAAATTGAAGGCAAGACACTTGTTAAACATGTATTATAGCTACTATGGAAAACGGCACCCAGAAACAAAACAAATGGAAGACCTTTTAGCGCTTAAACTCGGGTAAATCTATATTTGAGCATTGAAAAGTTATGCTAGAAAATATGCATAGGAAATTGCAGAAAAGGATTTAAATTAGCATGATGAGAAACCAGAGGATATGACCGTGATGGAGACAAGAACAGCAGCTTCCCGTGCCGATATCTATATCAGCTCCGTGAATGGAATATCCAAAAAAGGAGAAATTGTAAATATAGACAATACCGGTAATCGAGTTGCGGCAATAGTCCGGAGAGAATCTGCAGAAATCTATCGGTATTATGGGATAAACCGACCGGTTAGGAGTATGAGGTTATTTTGATTAAAGAAGAGTTGGGGTATTAATTATGAAACTAAAAAACATTCTGATTGTTGTAAAAGACATTGAAAAATCCAAACAGTTTTACCACGATTTGTTTGGCCTTGATATGATACTTGACAGCGATGGCAATATAATACTGACGGAAGGTCTTGTGCTTCAGGACGAAAAGATTTGGAAGCAGTTTCTCGGGAAAGATGTTATTACTGAAAACAATTCCTGTGAACTATATTTTGAAGAGCGCAATATAGAAGCTTTTGTGGAGAAATTGGAAAGGTTATATCCATCAGTTGAATACGTTAACAAACTGATGACACATTCATGGGGACAGAAGGTGGTTCGCTTTTATGACTTAGATGGAAATCTAATCGAAGTAGGAACCCCGATGTAGATAGGAGGAAAAAGTCATGCAATTTTATATGCCGACAAAATTATATAGTGAACAAGATTGTGTTAAGAAACACGGCAAGGAGTTGGTTTCTTTCGGAAGCAAGGCAATGATTGTGACCGGCAAACATTCATCCAGGGCCAATGGGTCACTGGCAGATGTAGAAAATGTGTTAGAACATGAAGGAATTCCTTACATTATTTACGATGATATAGAAGAAAATCCATCCATAGAAACAATTATGAAGGCAAGAGAAATCGGGCTGGACGAAAAGGTGGATTTTGTAATTGGAATCGGCGGAGGTTCACCGATGGACGCATCTAAGGCGATTGCGCTGATGATTGCGAACCCAAAAGAAACAGAGGAGGTATTCTATGAACCAAAACCATTAGACTATCTGCCGGTAATCTGCGTGCCGACGACTTGCGGAACCGGCTCAGAGGTGACGCCATATTCTATTTTAACGATACATAAGCAGAGAACAAAGAAGAGTATTAAGCACAAAATATATCCGTCATTGGCACTGCTTGATGCATCATATCTCAAAAGCATGTCGAGAACGGGGTTGGTGCATACTTCAGTAGATGCCCTGGCTCATTTGATTGAAAGTTATTTGAACACGAATTCTAACGAATGGAATCGCGTGTACAGTAGAGAAGGTTTCAAAGTATGGGGCGAGTTTAAGGAGTCACTAAAAAAAGATAAGTTAACAGAGAAAGACTATGAAAAGATGCTCCGCGCATCTGCCTTAGCCGGCATGGCAATCACACATACAGGAACTTCTTTGCCACATGGATTGAGTTATGCTTTCACATATGAGAAAGGTTACTCACATGGAAAAGCAGTAGGGATGTTTTTGGCAGGCTATGTTTCCACGTACAAGGATAAAACAGCAGTACAAGAGGTATTAGAATTACTTGGATTTGAGGATATCGAAGGATTCCAAAGTTATATGAGAGAACTGTTAGGACCAATTCATGTAGACCAAGATGTATTGGAAAACAGCGTAGATAAGATTTTGGCAGACGCAGCCAAATTGAAAAATTATCCGTTTTCTGTGACGGAACAAGAACTAATGACAATGGTAGAGGTGTAGAGCAATGGCGATAGAAAAAGTAAGAGAATATTTTAAGACACAAGGAATGGAAAAGAGAATTCAGGAATTTGAAGTTTCCAGTGCAACAGTTGCATTAGCAGCACAAGCATTGGGATGCGACGAAAACAGAATTGCAAAGACGTTGTCTTTCCATGTGGGAGAAAAAGTGGTTCTTATCGTGGCAGCAGGGGATGCCAAGATTGAAAATCCAAAGTACAAGGCATTCTTTGGTGTTAAGGCGAAGATGCTTGCATATGAAGAAACTGAGGAGTTAATCGGACATGCAGTTGGTGGTGTCTGTCCATTCGCAGTTAATGAAGGGGTAGAAGTGTATTTGGATGAATCACTCAAGCGTTTTGAGACCATATTTCCGGCATGTGGAAGTTCCAATAGTGCTATAGAACTAACTATAAATGAATTGGAACAACATTCTGGATTCATCAGTTGGATTGATGTTTGTAAAATAGTTTAAACTCTTGCGTTTTGCAACGAACAGGCGTAACATAGTAAGTGCAATAAGCAAAAATGAAAGGAGTCAGCAGTATGAGAATTGCAGTAGCATATGACAATGGAGAAATTTTTCAACATTTTGGACACACAGAACAATTTAAAGTGTATGATATTGAAGAAGGTAAGATTCTTTCTTCTGAAGTGGTAAGCACTAACGGAAGTGGTCATGGGGCATTAGCGGGAGTGCTTGGTGCGTTAAACGCAGATGTGCTGATTTGCGGTGGTATTGGAGGCGGTGCTCAGATGGCACTTGCTCAAGCAGGTATTCGTCTGTTTGGTGGCGTTTCGGGAGATGCAGATAAAGCGGTTGAAGATTATTTGGCAGGAAAACTTGCATACAATCCGAATGTGCAATGTAATCATCATGGCGAGCATCACCATGGAGGAACCTGTGGAGAACACGGAGACTCTGTGAAGAAAAGTCTGTAAATTCAGATCTTCTATGATAATGACAGAGCAGAAAGTTCAGTTGATGAGCTTTCTGCTCTTGTTTTATATATAACAAGACACGCTGTGCATGTCAAGAGCAGGCGAGAATTCCCGCC
>JAZNHX010000199.1:0-15088 GCA_045577115.1 Faecalimonas sp.
ATTACATGTGTTTTTTCTGGTAAAACTAGACTTTCCAAACCAGAACACCCATAAAATGCTTTATCATCAATAAGCGAAACATTTTTCGGAATTTCTAATTCTTTTAGGTTAATACACTCATAAAACGCATCATATCCAATACTAGATAATTTTTCAGGAAGCGCGATGTTTGTCAGACTGATGCACCCTTTAAAAACACCATATCTTATTTCTGTAACACTCGGGAATATTTCCACACTTTTTAAATAAACGCAATCCTCAAATGCATATCCACCTATATGTGTTATGCCCTCTTCAATAATCACTTTTTTAATATTTAATTTAAAGTCTTTCCATGGCCAACCAGTATTGGAAGACATTGCTCCCGTTCCACTAATCGTAAGTCTTCCCTCAGCATCCAATTCCCATGTTGCACTATCTCCACAAATACCGCTTGCCACGATTTCAACTGCCGGCGGTACATAGTCCGAACCATAATCCGATTCAGATAGTGGATGCTGACTTAAAAACTCACTCGTTTTATACTCATTCCCACTTGTATGGTCTTTAAAAGCGTAAGCCCCTTTTAAAAAATAGTCATAATCTGTTTTTCCTGCATCCCAAGTTGCATCAAGATAGTAGTACTCCCCATCTAACATCACTATATTCCATGCATGAGCGACTCCATCTCCCATCCCCGAAATGACTCTGGCAGCTACTCCAGCTTCTTTCACCATATAATAGAATAACGTCGCATAACCTTGACACACAGCTGTTTTGTTGACCAATGCAGCATATGCTGAATATTTCAATGTATAACTATCATCTTTTAAATTAATATTATCATACATAACATTTTCACAAATATAATCATAGATTTTTTTCACATTATCATAATCAGACAAACTTTCTGAAACACCAATTTTGTCCAAAGTCAAGTCAACAGCCGCTTTCAATGCTTTCTCTTGCTCTGCGGTTGTGTAATATGAAAATGTAATCTCAATAACATATTCCGCCCTACCACTTGAATATTGCTTTAGAGAATAGCGCGCACTCCACCCAGTAAGATGCCATCTCAAATAATCTCCTTCATTTGGATTGTCAGTTTCAGCCAATGCTAGTTCTATCCACTCATTCAAAAAACCTTCTTGAAGCCTTCCTTCTTGGTCTTCGCTACAATATAATACCGTAAGCGTATTCTCCCTTTCTACCATTGCATCACGTATTGCAGATACAACTACTGTTTGATCAGAAACAAATTGTGGTTCTGATATGGTATCTGTACTTTGTTCTGCATATACAGTACTACTCCCATTTTGACATGTTACGCCAGAAAGTAACATGATACTAACACAAAGCATTGCGATTATTTTTTTCACGATTATCCCTCCCTAGTCAACCTATTTAATTATACCATAATCATCAATATCAAATCTTATTTGCGTTTCCCTAAAATCTCTTTGAAATCTGCTGCTGCGAAAATACCACACACCAATACAACAACTGCGCAAAGAATCGTCATAGGTGAAAGGACACTAGTGTCGCGTAAAATCAATACAGTAAACAAAATTGCCCACGCAGAATATGTAACATTAAGTGCCATAGCTTTAGATGCACCAATCTGAGCAATTGCCTTGTAATAGAAAAGGTACGAAACCGTCGCACACAAAGCTGCTATCACGATAGTAGGTATCAACCAGCCAGTATTTGACGTAAATAAACCAGCTGTAAATCCCCATCCTTTGAGAACCGGAAGAATAATGATTCCATAAAAGAGAGCTGATGTAGTTTGGCGAATCTGCAACGCATATTCATCTGTTACTTCCGGGTCTTTCAAACATTTCGCCAAAACAACCGCTTCAATTCCCCAACCAAACGAACACATAAGTGCACCAATCAATCCTAACCAGAAATTCTGAATATCTAAGTTTGGAGAATAACTCAAACCATAAACTCCAAGTAAAGTCGCGATGAGAAATGCCCACTGATGCCACTTCATTTTTTCTTTTAAGAAAATGTATGCCAACACACTTCCAATAGCCGGGAAAATGGCACTAGCCACTGCACCTATGGATGCTCCCATATAGTTTACTGCCATAACATATCCGGTCATTCCTATCGGACCACCAATAATTGCTGCGAGCACAACCCATTTACCACTTTTGGTCTTGAAAGCTTTCCACACATTCCCAAGATTTCCTCGCACTCCATTATAGATTAATGCCCAAATAGCAGAGCATGCATCATGTAAAAATGTACTTACAAAAGGTGCTAAAAAAACAGCCTGCGTAGTTGATAAAAATGGTGTCATACCAAGAGCAATACCTAAAATCACTGTTTCGAGTGCCCACGTAATACCTGCAATAATACCTGAAATCATAATAATTATACCTCCTTAAGTTCCTCAAATGCTTTAATATTCATTTTCATCCTAGCATATCTTTCTACTGCCCAGTCTTCCATTGGTTGCCCATCATATGGAACTCTTGCCTTTGCCCACAATGTCCACAGATAGTCAACATATATCTTACTTGCAAGGAAATGTTTCATTTCCTTGATACCAGGTTCTTTACCTAGATATTCGCTCAGCAAAAGTCTATCATGTTCCTCATCAAAACCTGCTTCAATAGATACATCGGCCACATCCCACATACCATCATTCATTCCGGCATATTCCCAGTCAATAAGGTACATACGACCATCACCCTCTACCCAGTTTTCACACAATGGGTCATTATGACAAGGTACTTTTGGTGCTTGAATTTCAGCATCAATCTGTGCTTTAATATCCATTACTTTTTTCTTGTTTTCGTCATAATCATCAAACATAGGTACATTTTTTTCATAAATTATATCTTCATACCCAGCTGCCATATCAAAGACTTCAAACGGAACACCTGTATCCACTCCACATCCATGCATCTTTTTAAATATTTCAGCCACCTGTTTGATGTGCTTCGACTCATGTAAAGAAGCCGAATTCATTGTGATGGCATTTGATATAAATTCTGTTACTTTTGATCCATCTTCGCCAAAGTGCAGAAGTTGTGCATCTACGCCAAGATCACATGCCAGTTTCGTACTAATCATTTCATCACTTCGCACAATCATTTCTTCTGTCCCTTCGCCCGGAATACGTACTACGTACTCTTGCCCGTTCTCCAAAGTAACATGATAAGTGTGATTCGTCAGTCCACCCATTCTTTCAATACTTTTATAGTTGTCAACATTTAGGACATCCTGCATCAATTGGGCAATCTGGGGCAAATCTTTGTTTGTTATCTCTCTCATACCTTCAAATCCTCCTTATTTTTTCACTCTCATAAGCATATTCGTATGAATCCCAATTTACTTTAAATCTCATACCGGCAGCTGAATTATCACTGGTTTTATAAGCATTCACTTCGATAATATCGCTTTCCTGACAGTTCAATTCTTTTGCAATCTTCTTTAAAATAGGCGAACGAGTATCTGATATATAAGTGGTATCAAATTCCCTTAACTCATCAAGTGTATCAAATTCAAAAATGACGTCATCATTATACTTGCGGATTTTCATTTTCAATTCGTCTAAATGATCCATATAAATACGTTCCCATAGCATATCCTTTGTTTCAGGGAGGTTATATATTTTATTTAAAATTTTCACAAAACAACTACTGAACTTCTCATTCCAAAATGTATGCCCCAACATATACCATGCATTACAGCCCCCGATTTGAACACTATCAATATATCCGTTGGCATCCTCTGTCATACACCACTCTTTGGTTTCACCAGATGCGTACACCGCCGCATAGTATGAATCTTCAACTTCTGGCTCAAACGGATTCTCACTAAAATAGTTGTCCGAAGAACAAATATATGTATTACGCAAGTAATCTTTTACCACATGAATACTACTATTGTTGTTTCGCGTTAAGTAATCATTATTCTCAACGATTGTTACACCAAATTTTTCTTTCAAATACATATATTTTTCTTTCATATATCCTACAACAATAATAATTTCCGGAATCCCTACCTCTTGAAGTTGTCGAATCTGTCTTTCAATTAAGATTTCTCCCTTAACCTCTATCAAGGCTTTCGGATACTCATATGAAAGTGGAGCAAATCTGCTAGCTGTACCAGCTGCCATAATTACTGCATTATCAACTTTATAACCCATTATTATTCTCCTTGATTAGTCATTTTTATTGCTTCCAAAATTCTATTCCCAACTCGTCTTTCCTGCATATGTATATGCAATATAACTCTTACCTCTATTAATCACGAGTTCATTTCCGCTCTCATCATAGAACTTCAGATAAGAACTCTCATTTCCGTTTGCCTTAGACCAGCGAATCTTCTGTACTACGCCATTGGATATATAATATCCCTTTGCGCTACTTGAACCTGCCCAGTCTAATTTCTTGTGCCCTACTTCATCTCTCACAGAGATACTTGTTTCAAGCACAAACACATTTGTGAAGGAAAGCTGTTCTCCTGTTTTCCCATCTACGTGCGGTTTGCCATTAATCTCTTTAAAATACGTTCCCGTCTCTGTGTTATATGTAAGTTTCGCTTTTGCTCCACCAAATCTGACATCCAGAACATTACATGCTTCACCTGTTGGTGTCTTGATTGTTCCCATCTCACAGAACTTAAATGCTGTCCCAGTCTTATCTTTTAATAAATCTGTTCTCACACCACTACTCTGTGCAACAGATGCAAACTGAGTTCCCTTAAAAACACCTGTGTGTTCCGTCGCATATCCCGCTTGTTTTCTAGCTGCGTCTCTGCCAAAAAGACCACCCGTGTTTGCAGTGCCATCATAACGATTCATATTGAGCGAATTCACATAACCAACTACAGAAGGATCCATTCCCCAGTGCACATAAAATGCATCAAAACCTTTTGCAATTGCCGGGTAATAGTATCGACAGCTTCTGATTGCACAGATATCCGGCATCTTTGTATAATCTGCATACAATGCCATGAGTCTCGTTAAGTCCCCTTCGACCGGAATCTCAAATATTACATCCGCTTGAGTGATGCCATATTGTGGAAGTGCCGGTTCTACGTTATTAATCATAACTGCCACTGGACGTTTTCCAATTGCTTCTTTGGATAAATCTCCTATACCGGTTAACAAGTTCTGGTTCTTTGGAACCGGAACAGAATCCAGTGCTTTCCACGCAGCCACACTTCCCAGACCGGACAAATCTGCCTCTACATTTTTCGCCTCTTTTTTACCGCATCCCATTGCCATCGCACCCATCACGAACGCAAGTGTCAAACAACTTATCTTCTTCCACATTTTTCTCATTAGAATCTCTCACTTTTACTTAAAATAATTTTTCAGGATACACTCCTGCATCCACAAGACCTCTCACAGATGCCATTACAGCATCCTTATCTTCTTTGTAGGTCACTCCAAACCATTTGTCTTTAGACTGAAGCACTGTCACTTCCGCCTTCTGTTTCTTAAGTAGATCTCCAACAATCGTTGGTAGTAAATACTCAGATTTCATATAGTCTGAAGCACAATTACTCAAAAATGCTTCGAATCCTTTTTCCAAAATATCAAAGAACTCCGGTTGCAATCCCCACATATTCATAGACACCGGAGAAGCTATATCGATTGACACATCTCCATCTTCTGTGCGGATAGCAGCCCCCTCTCCTACTTTAACGATATTCTTGGTCTCCACAATATCCGCAAGCATCTGATTCTCATCCACCTTGCAGACACCTCTGGTTACACCACCGTTTTCACTTAATGTGTTTCCAAGAACGAATCCAACCATACTAATTTGAACCTTATCACTCTGCTTTTGTTCTGCAACCAAGTGATTGTAAGCTTCTACATAAGCCTGTTTTCCATAGTAGTCATCTGCATTGATAACCAAAAACGGCTCTTTCACAACATCCTTGCAACATAAAATTGCCTGACCCGTTCCCCATGGTTTTGTTCTGTCTGCATATTTTTCTTGGTAAACAGACGGAATATCCGATACCTCCTGATATGCATATGCAACTTCAACGATTTTCTCAATTCGATTACCAATTACTTCTTTGAAATCTTTTTCCAAATCCTTTCGAATTACGAATACTACCTTATCAAATCCAGCCTCCATTGCATCATAGATGGAATAATCCATGATAATTTCACCGCTCGGGCCCACCGGAGCAAGTTGCTTGATTCCACCGCCAAAGCGGCTACCGATACCGGCTGCCATTACCACCAAGGTTGCTTTCCCCATATCTTTTTCCTCCGAAAACTATGTATTATTTTGCAAGTCGATTCAGTGCACTGAATACGGCTCTGATACCTGCTCTTGTAATATTTGAGCTTACACCGACACCATGTGTCACTTTACCCGTCTTTTCATCGCGCATACAAATATAAGCGGCCGCTCTCGCATTCGAACCTTCTCCGAGTGCATGTTGTGTATAGTCCAAAATTGTAACATTTGCATCTGTAGTATCGTGTAGTGCCACCTTAACAGCATCCAGTGGACCGTTTCCGACTGCTTCCACTTCTTTGAGCACTCCATTATAGTTGAAACTTAATTCCACCTTTGTATCGCGTTCTCCATGATCCTCTGCTCTCGCACGAAGGAATTCGTAAGGTGTCGTTAGTTTCAAGTACTCGTTTGTAAATACTTCCATAATGGTTGTCGGTGCAACTTCGCCCTGTTTCTCGGCAATCTTTTGAATCACATCTGCGAACTCTTTGTGCATTGCTTTTGGAAGCTTGTATCCAAACTCACTATCCATAACAAATGCAACTCCGCCTTTTCCTGACTGGCTGTTGATACGAACAATCGGCTCGTATTCGCGACCAACATCGGATGGATCAATTGGAAGATACGGAACCTCCCACCAATCCTGATGGCGTTCTTTCATGGCTTTTACGCCTTTATTAATTGCATCCTGATGTGAACCAGAGAATGCTGTAAATACAAGTTTGCCTGCATATGGATGTCTAGGTGGTACTTCCATTTTGCAGCATCTTTCATATACTTCTTGAATCTCTACAATATTGGTTAAATCCAGTTCCGGATTGATTCCCTGTGAAAACATATTATAAGACACAGTTAAAATATCCAGATTACCGGTACGTTCACCGTTTCCAAACAAGGTTCCTTCCACACGGTCAGTTCCCGCCAAAAGTGCCAACTCTGTCGCTGCCACACCGGTTCCACGGTCATTGTGCGGATGAATGCTCAGGATAATACTTTCTCTATTTTTAAAATTCTTGTGCATCCATTCAATCTGGTCTGCATACACGTTCGGAGTTGTCATCTCCACCGTTGCCGGAAGATTGATGATAATCGGGTTCTCTTTTGTTGCACCCCAGGTCTCCTGTACCGCCGTACACACCTCCAACGCGTAATCCAGTTCTGTTCCCGTGAAACTTTCTGGTGAATACTCTAAGACAATCTCTCCCGGAAAATCCTTCACGAAGGATTTAACAAGTTCCGTTCCTTCAATCGCAATCTGTTTAATCTCTTCTCTACTCTTGTGGAACACCACATCTCTTTGCAAAGTAGAAGTTGAATTATAAATATGTACAATTGCTTTTTTCACACCTTCCAATGCTTCAAATGTACGCTTAATCAGATGTTCTCTACATTGTACCAATACCTGAACCGTTACATCATCCGGAATCAGATTGCGATCTACCAATTCTCGCATAAAGTCAAACTCTATCTGTGAAGCAGATGGGAATCCAATCTCAATCTCTTTAAACCCTAACTTCACTAAGAGCTTGAACATCTCCACTTTTTCTTCTACGGTCATTGGGTCAATCAGTGCCTGATTACCGTCGCGCAAATCCACGCTACACCAAATTGGTGCCTTTTGAATCTGTTTGTTCGGCCATTCTCTCTCCGGATAATCTATCACCGGAACCCTTCTATATCTTTGATAATTCAGCATGTTCTGTCACTCTCCTAATCCGTCTTCTATTATTTTCACCATTGCATCTAACGCTTCCTGCTCATCTTCGCCTTCGCAGACAAGTTCAATCTCATCACCTCGTTTAATACAGGCACCGAGAACACTAAGAACACTCTTTGCATTTGCCGTTGTGTCTCCGTGTTGAAATGTAATCCTGCTTTTAAACTGCACGGCTGTCTTACAAAACAGCCCTGCAGGTCTAAGGTGTAATCCGGTCGGATTCTTTATCGTTGTTTTCTGTGTTACCATCCAAACAACCTCCCAAATATCTCTCTATTTTTTTGTCAGTATGATCTTGATTGTCGCTTCTCCAATGTAGATACATCCTTCCGGAAGTTCTTTAATATCTACCTTCACTGTATAAATTCCTGCTTCCGTATACTGCGACAAATCAACTGATGCCGTAATCTTTTCGCTGCTCAGACTCTCTAACGCCTCTTTGGAACCTGAAAATTGAAGTTCTACTTCTTGTTCCGGCCCTTTTTCCAAATTATACTTGGAAGGTGCATTTTCAATCTGAACAGAACCTACCGGTAGTAAAATAGTCTTTGTTCCTGCTTTTTCCACAAGAATTCTTACTACGACGCTGCTCTCCTCACTATTCGCCATGATAATACCTTCTGGCAGATGCTTGGTAATATCTATAATAACTTCTTCATTAGCAGATACATCGCGTTTCTTTAATTCCTCTGTTCGAATTTCCAGCTGCGTCAAGGCATTCAACTGCTCTGTTGCACCTGCCACTCGGATAGTCTGAGGCTCTATATCAATACCGGTAAATACATAGCCACTCGCCGGTTTTATTTCGGAAGTATCAAACAGCAACTGTACTTTTTTGGTATTCCAAATATCCACACTCACACTGACTCCGTTTTTATCACAGTTACTTGTGAGTAAGGTCTTATCGATGCGGTTATCAGCCGCGTCATAATAGAGCAGCTCTGTTTCGATCATGGTGTCAGATGCGATTTCAGAAACGTCCACTCTTGCAACAACCTTACTGATTTTTGACACGGCGGATTGCGGACCACTGATATCAACTGTCTTCGGAGATACCTCCATGCCTCCTACCACATAGCCATCTCGTGGGCTTCCGACTGACACCGTTGTAATCGGAAATGTTTTCTTCTGTGTGTTTTCTACGCTCACCTGAATATTTTGCGGATATGCTGTCGCTGACTCATAACTTCCTTCAAAACCGTTGACTTTCAACCGAATTGGAACCGATGAATCCTGCATTTCACGCAAATCTGCTGTTGCCATGATATTACTTGGCTTGATTTCATCCAAAACTTTTCGTCTAGCCTTGATTGTCACCGTGATTGTTTTGGTATCATCCAAAATCTGATAACTTTTCCCTGCATTTGTAATCACTTCCGGATTCGTCACTGTTACATCCACATAGAATTGTTTCGTATTAATTGGATCATCTATATTCACAACCGTCCACCAAAGGAAAACAGCAAAAACGAATGCTATAATTTTCAGACCAAGATTATTTTTCAGCTTGTCTTTCATTGCCACGTCTTCCTTTCTTCAATGTAAATATTTTGTTATCTTTTTCTGTTTTGTCCTGCAACTTTACCAACTGTTCACGTAATTCCGCTTTTGGAACTGCACGTGAAATATGACCGCCCACTGCATAGGAAACATTGCCGGTCTCCTCTGAAACACAGATTACAAATGCATCGCTCACTTCACTCATTCCAACTGCCGCACGATGTCTGGTACCCAACTGTTTACTGAGTCCCATATTCTCTGATAACGGAAGATAACATGTAGCTGCAACAATTCGATCTCCTCGCAAAATCACGGCACCGTCATGCAACGGTGTGTTATGCTCAAATATATTAACCAATATTTGCTCAGAAACAAGGGAATCCAAGGCAATTCCGGTCTGCTGATACTCTGTCAACAGAATATCTCGCTCAACAACAATCAATGCCCCTGTCTTCACTTTTCCCATCTCATAGCATGCGTTTACAACTGCATCTATCGTCTTTTCGTTGAATCGTTCAAAATATCTGTTTTTGTCAAAAGAAACAATGTTCGTTAGAAAATTCTTCTGTCCCAGCTTCTCCAACGCTCTGCGGAGCTCCGGTTGAAAAACAATGACAGCCGCAGTAGCCAATACACTGATAGAGTTCTTTGCCAGCCACAGAATTGTATTCATCTTAAGGGCCGCTGCAATCAGAATGAAAACAGCCAGTACGACAATACCTCTCATTAACATCCATGCCTTCGTATTCTTAATCCAAACAATGACCTGATATACCAAAAACGCAATAATGATAATCTCAATAATATCTGTCACTTTCACGTCCGGCATATACCAGTCATCCAGATAAGAATTCAAAAAGTTTTGAATTGCCTGTCTCATTCTGTTTCCTCCATTTTCTGGCATTCATTGATGCGCTTCACTGTCTTTTCCGGAATTGTCACGGATGATTTTGGAATCGCTTTTACATAATAATAATATTCATCGTCTTCAAATTGAAGGCGTTCTGTTCTGGTATAATCCACCGAAAATACGAAGAATTTTACAATCAATGCAACAATGACTGACACGACGCTTCCAACAACCAGTGATACATAAGACAACTGAACATCCATTATAATGTACCCATAAGCCATCGCATTTATGTTGCCCAACGCACCTGCAATAATAGCAATCTCCCAAGAATAATCCACAGCCATTCTTCTCACGTTGTATACAAGAAGCAGACAAATGGCAAATGCGATCATACTACACCACATCTCACGATTCACCAATATCTGCTGTACATAGGTAGCAACCTGCTCCATGATTCCGCCTTCCCCCACGGTTTCAAGCAATGTAGTATTTGATTTTACATAGTCAATCAAATAGTAAGACATAGTTCCCATAGATATCGGCAAAATACAAATCGGACTTCCGATAAGTCCCAACACAATCGGTATAACTACCGGAATATGTAACATAAAAGCGATTGGTACCAATACGATAATAATTGCTTTTCCCGGAGCATAACGAACAAAGAACCCATACATCACAAGAAAGAGTACTCCGGCCACAATAGTCGCTCCTACGGATAAGGTCAACAGTTGAAGCAACGTTGCAATAGTCGCAAAAACAACCGTAATCTGAGAAGGCAACATCATACATATCACAGCTAACAGTATTTGCATAAACGGATTGGTTATAATCTCCGAGAACCCAATGTTCTGATTGATAAAAGTAAATGCCAACAGAGCAACAATAAACTTAATTGTCTTGTCAACCCAGTTGGAATATTTTGCATAATATTTTGATACATAACCCTTTACCTCAAATAACTTGTTCATGTTCCTCCTCCTTCTCATAAAGTTTTTCCAGTTGTTCCAAATCATCTTTAAATCTTTTTACTCGATGATATGCTCTCGCATGTTTTCTCTTATAGATTTGTCTTGCATATCTGGTATAAGCAACCAGGAGAATCATGTAGATTCCCAAAAGCGAACATATTATAATGACCAATTGCTTTGAAGACAGAATTGCCAGAATATTGTCCATAAGCAACAACGCAAACAGCCCTATAAGTGCAGCAAATGCAATTGTCATCCAAAATACCGACCAGAAGGTCTGAAATCTAATGTAATCCTTCTTGTAATAAAAACTTACTTTAAGATCTTCGTCTCCGCCTTTCGCTTCGTAAAAGGCAAGTTTCGTCATGTGTTTTACACGTTCTTCATTCAACATAAATGTCACCTCGTCACACACTACCCCTACTATAGCATTATTTATAAGTATAACACATTATCAGAAACCTTGTCCAATACTTATGGTCAAAAAATAGACTTTCTCTGCACCTTTTTGCCTCAAAATCTGCGCAACTGAATCTATTGTGTTTCCCGTTGTGTAAATATCATCTATCAAAAGTACATTTTTAGCCTTTTTCCAATGATTCGTCACGCGAAATGCTTGGTTTAAGTTCTTTTTTCGTTCCTTGTCATTCAATTCCTTTTGAGGTCTCGTATTGACAACTCGGATAACCGACTTGTCATCCACAGGGATTTGGCATCGTTTCCCCAGTTCTTTGGCAAGTATCTCCGACTGGTTGTATCCTCTCTGTCTCCTTCTCTTCCGATGTAGCGGAATTGGGATAATCACATCAATCTCCCACTCCTTTAGCTTGTCACCGTAAATGCGTCGCCATTCCTCTGCATAAAACCCTGCATAGATTCTGCGATTATGGTACTTAAACTGATAGACAGACCATCGCACGGGCCCCTTATGAAGCCAGATACTCTTCCCTTGTTCATAGTGAAACTCATGTTCTACGCAATCATGACAATATTCCTGTTCTTCATATCGAACAGGTTTGCCACACCGTTTGCACCGAGGTTCCTCTATATATTCCACCTTCTCCGCACACTCTGCACACATGCTGTTCCTGCAAACTTTTCCACAAAAATAACATGTTTGGGGATACAAGATCCCCAAACACTTCTTCCAAAAATTCATTATTTGCTTATAAGACTCTCTATAATTCTCGAATACGTTCCATAAGAGAAGTGTATCGATTCTGCTCATTTGTATTACAAATCATCTCTTGAAACGTCGTGTCACTCCCCACAAGTGTCACACACTGTTTTGCTCTTGTCACTGCCGTATAGATCAGGTTGCTATGATACAATTGACGGGGTCCTTGAAGCAACGGTATAATAACGGCCGGATACTCACTACCTTGAGACTTGTGTATCGTCACCGCATACGCCAGTTCCAGCTCATCCAGCATTTGGAACGGATACCGAACCTTTTTCTTCTCTTCGAATTCTACTTCTATCATCTCGGTATATGTGTTAATCTCTGTAACTCTTCCAATATCACCGTTAAACACACCCACACCTTTATCCACTACAAGACCGTACTTCGTTGCAATCTCCCATTCAAGCTGATAATTGTTCTTAATCTGCATCACTTTATCGCCTACACGAAATAATTTATCCCCATATTCTTTTTCAGCCTTTTTATCATCCGGCGGATTCAGGTACTGCTGTAAAATGGTATTCAACCTCTCTACTCCCAAGAGTCCTTTTCTCATCGGCGTAAGTACCTGAATATCAAACATGTCGGCATCTACATATTTGGGCAGTTTCTTTTGGATTAAAGTGAGAACTACACTGATAATCACATTTGCATCATTCCTCTTTAAAAAAAAGAAATCCTTGCTCTTATTATCCAGAATCACTTCTTCTCCTCGGTTAATTTTATGAGCATTGACCACGATATCACTCTGCTGTGCCTGTCTAAATATTTTACTCAGTGTAACCACTGGGAAACATTCAGACTCAATTAAATCCTTTAGAACACTTCCAGGTCCTACTGATGGTAACTGGTCCTTATCTCCCACAAGAATCAACCGTGTCCCCATTGCAATTGCACGAAGCAGAACATTCATAAGCGGCAAATCCACCATAGACATCTCATCAATGATAATGACATCTGCCTCTAACGGATTCTCTTCATTTCTTCCATAGTGCATGTGACTATCATCACCCTCGGGCACATATCCAAGCTCCAGCATACGGTGAATAGTCCGCGCCTCGTATCCCGTGGCTTCAGTCATACGCTTCGCTGCACGCCCAGTCGGTGCCGCCAAAAAGATATCTGCACCCTCACTCTCGAAGAAATGTATCATTGCATTGATAGTAGTTGTCTTTCCTGTTCCCGGTCCCCCTGTCAGAACAAGCACACCGTTTCGAACAGCCGCAATTACAGCCTGCCTTTGCATATCATCGAGTTCTAATTCCGCATTTTCTTCAATGGCACAGAGTCTTTTTTCTATAGCAGCATCCGCAATCTCGTAATGTATATTCAAATCATGCAACATTTTAGCCGTACTGAGTTCCATATAATAATACTGCGCCGGATAAATTCTCTTTTCACTATCCGTCTGTTTGATTACAATCTTCTTCTCCATCGCCAAATCCAGCAGATGGTTAGATATATCCAGAAGTTCAATCTCCAACAGGTTTTTCGAGCGATGTAACACCTCTTCCTCCGGAAGATAGATATGACCGTCTGCAACTGCCTGTAATAGCACATAAACGATACCACTCCGAATGCGATAGTCGGAGTCTGTGCGGATACCGATTCTTCTTGCAATCTCATCTGCGGTTTTGAAACCGACTCCCGGAACATGATCTGCTATCTGATACGGATTTTCTTCCATCACTCGGTACACACTTTGTCCATAGTGTTCATATATTTTCGCAGAGAGGTTCAACGTAATTCCGTATTTCTGCAAATAGATCATCGCCTTGCGCATATCTTTTTTTTCTTCCACCTGCTGTGAAATCTCACGTGCCTTTCGTTCACTAATACCCTGCACCTCAGAAAGGCGTTCCGATTCTTCCTCTATAATTCGAAAGGTATCGCCCTTGAATCTGCGCACAATTCTGCCTGCCAATACAGTTCCCAACCCTTTTATGGCACCGGAACCCAAATATCTTTCAATGGAAACCAAATCCTCCGGCTCCAACTCTTCATATGATGTCACCTGCAACTGCATACCGTATACATTATGATTGGTGTACTCTCCGGACACCTCCAGCATCTCGCCTTCGCCTATGTAAGGAAATGTTCCGACACAGGTAAGCTCCCCGTCATCGTTTGTCAGATGAAACACCGTGTATCCATTGTCTTCGTTGCGATAAACAATATGCTCCACATAGCCTTTTACAATCTCCAAAACATCTCCTCCTTTCGCAAATCGCATAAAAGGGGCCATCCTAAAGACAGCCCCCTAAACAACTTTCTATTTTGCACTCATAAATTCAACAAACTGACCGGTTCCGATAGCAACTACTTTCATCGGCTCTTCCGCTGTCATTGTGTTGATTCCTGTTTTTTCCTCAATCAGTTCTTCCAAACCGCGAAGCAAAGCACCGCCACCTGTCAGGACAATACCACGGTCAAGAATGTCCGCAGAGAGTTCCGGTGGAGTTCTCTCTAGCACTGCAATAACTGCTTCTACAATCTGTGCGGTCGTCTCCTTGAGCGCTTCTTCTGTCTCCGAAGAAGTAACCGTTACAGTCTTTGGTAGACCCGTCACCAGGTTACGTCCACGAACTTCCATCACCATATCCTCAACTAACGGATAGGTTGTACCAATCTTAATCTTGATATCTTCTGCTGTAC
>JAZNHX010000200.1:0-5854 GCA_045577115.1 Faecalimonas sp.
GTATCAGTAGGCGATACAGTCATTTATTCAAAATATGCAGGAACAGAAGTAGAACTTGATGGTGAAGAATATCTTGTAGTAAAACAGAATGATATTTTAGCAATTGTGAAATAGAATTAGGAGGCAGAAAATCATGGCAAAAGAAATCAAATACGGAGCAGAGGCCAGAGAAGCGCTGGAAGCCGGCGTTAATAAATTGGCAAATACAGTAAGAGTAACAATCGGACCAAAAGGAAGAAATGTTGTACTTGACAAACAGTTTGGTGCACCACTTATTACAAACGATGGAGTGACGATTGCAAAAGAGATCGAATTGGAGGATGCTTTCGAAAACATGGGGGCACAGCTCATTCGTGAAGTTGCAGCTAAGACAAACGATGTTGCAGGTGACGGAACTACTACAGCGACAGTTCTGGCACAGGCAATGGTTCAGGAAGGTATGAAGAATCTTGCAGCAGGCGCTAACCCAATCGTACTTCGCAAGGGTATGAAGAAGGCAACAGACGCAGCAGTGGAAGCTGTTGCAGCGATGAGCAGCAAGGTGGAGAGCAAAGAGAGAATTGCAAATGTAGCAGCTATCTCAGCAGGTGATGCTGAAGTTGGTGCTATGGTTGCAGATGCAATGGAAAAGGTTTCTAATGATGGTGTTATCACAATCGAAGAATCTAAGACAATGAAGACAGAATTAGATTTGGTAGAAGGTATGCAGTTTGATCGAGGATATATCTCGGCTTACATGGCTACAGATATGGATAAGATGGAAGCAGTATTGGAAAATCCATACATCTTAATTACTGACAAGAAGATTTCTAATATTCAGGATTTGCTTCCTGTATTAGAACAGATTGTGCAGTCAGGTTCAAGACTTCTCATCATTGCAGAAGATATTGAAGGTGAAGCACTCACAACCTTAATTGTTAATAAACTTCGTGGAACATTCAACGTCGTTGCTGTAAAAGCACCTGGATATGGTGACAGAAGAAAAGCAATGCTTGAAGATATCGCAATCTTAACAGGTGGTCAGGTCATTTCAGAAGAATTGGGCCTTGACATTAAGGAAGTTACTATGTCACAACTAGGAACTGCAAAATCTGTAAAAGTACAGAAAGAAACAACAGTTATTGTTGATGGCAACGGCAACAAAGATATGATTGCAGCTCGTATTGCTCAGATTAAGACTCAGATTGAAGATACAACATCTGAATTTGATAGGGAGAAATTACAGGAAAGACTTGCGAAATTGGCAGGTGGTGTTGCAGTAATCCGTGTAGGTGCAGCAACCGAGACAGAGATGAAGGAAGCAAAACTTCGTATGGAAGATGCTCTTTCAGCAGCAAGAGCAGCAGTAGAAGAAGGTATCGTAGCAGGTGGTGGTTCTGCTTATATCCACGCTTCAAAAGAAGTTGCTAAATTGGTTGAGCAGTTAGAAGGCGATGAGAAGACAGGCGCTAAGATCATCTTAAAGGCATTGGAAGCACCACTTTACCACATTGTGGCAAATGCCGGATTAGAAGGTGCAGTTATCATTAACAAAGTAAGAGAACAAGAGCCGGGCATCGGTTTTGATGCATACAACGAAGAGTATGTGGATATGGTGAAAGCCGGAATTCTTGACCCTGCAAAGGTTACAAGAAGTGCACTTCAGAACGCAACAAGCGTAGCATCTACACTTCTCACAACGGAATCTGTAGTTGCGAACAAAAAAGTAGAGGCACCTGCGATGCCAGCAGGCGGACCTGGCATGGGAATGATGTAAATCATAATGAAAAGGGACTTAACAAGTCCCTTTTTTTGTGTTACAATAGTAAAAATACCTACAATAACGGAGGCGCACAATGAATGAATTTCTAACAGAGCAGTTGGTCAAACGATGTAATACGGCTGCGACAGCGGTGAAAAAAACAGGATTGATCTTGGCAACTGTGGTATCCGTACTTTTGGGTTTCGTTCATCCTATGCTTGTATGGGTGACTGCAATTATGGTTGTTGTCGATATTGTTTTGTTCAAGAGAATGAATGTTGAATTTGAATATGTTTATTTTAATGGCGACTTAGATATTGACAAGATTGTGGATATGCAATCAAGAAGGAGAGCATTTTCTACGAATATCAAGGAGATGGAAGTAATTGCACCTACAGGTTCTGTGGAATTGCATCCGTACCAGAGAACTAAGACATTGGATTATAGTACGCAAAACCCAGAGGACAAGACATATGAGATGGTAACATTGTATAAGGGTGAAACCGTAAAAGTTATCTTTAACCCAAACGAGAAGATTCTGAACGGTATGAAAAATATGGCGCCTAGAAAAGTATTTTTTTAGTGTTGACAGACCCGAATCTTTTTAGTAACATAAAACACTATAAACAAACAAGAAAGAGAAAGAGAGGACAAGAAAATGGGAACAATTATCGGAGAAGGCATTACGTTTGATGACGTGCTTTTGGTACCTGCTTATTCAGAGGTGATTCCAAACCAAGTAGATTTGTCTACGAATTTAACTAAGAAAATTCGCTTAAACATTCCAATGATGAGTGCGAGTATGGATACGGTTACAGAACACCGTATGGCTATCGCAATGGCTCGTCAGGGTGGTATTGGTATTATTCATAAAAATATGTCTATTGAAGCTCAGGCTGAAGAGGTGGACAAGGTAAAACGTTCAGAGAACGGTGTCATTACAGATCCATTTTCATTGTCTCCGGAACATACATTACAGGACGCTAACGAGTTGATGGCAAAATTCCGTATTTCAGGCGTTCCGATTACAGAAGGAAAAAAATTGGTTGGGATTATCACAAACCGTGATTTAAAATTCGAAGAAGATTTTTCTAAAAAAATCAAGGAATCTATGACTTCAGAAGGTCTTATCACAGCTTTAGAAGGAACGACTTTAGAAGAAGCAAAACAGATTCTTGCCAAAGCCAGAAAAGAAAAATTGCCGATTGTTGATAAAGATTTCAACTTAAAAGGTTTAATTACAATCAAGGATATTGAAAAACAAATCAAATACCCAAATTCAGCAAAAGACGAACAGGGACGTCTACTCTGCGGTGCAGGTGTTGGTATTACAGCAGATGCACTGGACCGTGTAGATGCACTTGTAAAAGCGAAAGTTGACGTAATCGTGCTTGACTCTGCACATGGACATTCTGCAAACGTTATCCGTTGCGTGAAGATGGTAAAAGAAAAATATCCGGAGCTTCAGGTTATTGCAGGTAACGTGGCAACCGGTGATGCTACGAGAGCACTCATTGAAGCAGGAGCAGATGCGGTTAAGATTGGTATCGGTCCTGGTTCCATCTGTACAACACGTGTTGTTGCAGGTATTGGTGTTCCACAGATTTCTGCCATCATGGATGCTTATGCGGTAGCAAAAGAGTACGGTGTTCCGATTATTGCCGATGGTGGTATTAAGTACTCAGGAGATATGACAAAAGCAATCGCAGCAGGTGCAAGCATATGTAGGATGGGAAGCCTTCTTGCAGGTTGCGACGAAAGCCCTGGAGATTTTGAATTGTTCCAAGGAAGAAAATACAAAGTATATCGTGGTATGGGTTCTATCGCAGCGATGGAAAACGGAAGCAAAGACCGTTACTTCCAGTCAGACGCGAAGAAGTTGGTTCCGGAAGGTGTAGAAGGACGTGTAGCATACAAAGGTATGTTGGAAGATACAGTATTCCAAATGCTTGGTGGCCTTCGTTCCGGTATGGGTTACTGCGGAACTCCTACAATTGAAGAATTGAAGGAGAGAGGTAGATTTGTGAAGATTACAGCAGCTTCTCTGAAAGAAAGTCATCCACATGACATTCATATTACAAAAGAAGCTCCTAACTACAGTGTAGACCAAGTTTAATACAAGATTTCGTAGGGTACGTTTTGTGACGTACCCTATTTATGTGGTGGCAATTAATGAAAAAATAAGAAAGTCTTTGTGTTTTTCTTTTGTAAATGATGGTATAATGTGTACATTGAATGTACGGAGAAGGAGATAAGAATGGCAAAAAAACGACGTAAAGCTCGAAGAAAAACAAGGTTTATGCGAAGAATGCGCCTTTATACACGAGTAGGTATGTTTTTGCTGATATCCATTATGGCTGTGCTGATGGGGATGAAGTTCTTTGAAATTGGACCATTTGAGAGCAAATACGTGGAGCAGGATGATGCTAACATGAAGATTGCTAAGCCGAGTATAGATGTAAAGCTATTGACGGTCAATCCATACTCCAGACCGGGTACACAGAGTGACAAGATTGAAAATATTGTGATTCATTATACGGCAAATCCAGGTACTACGGCAGAGCAGAATCGCAATTATTTTGAGGGGTTGAAGGATTCGAGAAAGACGAGGGCAAGTAGTCATTTTATTGTGGGGCTGAAGGGTGAGATTATTCAGTGTGTGCCAACTTGGGAGATTGCGTATGCTTCCAATGAACGAAATGCAGATACTGTATCTATAGAAACTTGTCATAAAACAAAGGATGGAACCTATACGAAGGAGACTTATGAGTCCTTGGTCCATTTGACTGCATGGCTTTGTGAAAAATTTGGGTTGACAGAAGAGGATATTATTCGGCATTATGATATTACAGGTAAGATATGTCCAAAGTATTTTGTGGATGATGAAGAGGCTTGGCAACAGTTCAAGGCTGATGTAAAAGAAGTGTTGGAGGCTTAAGTGACATGAAGAATATATTTTTAATCGGATATATGGGAACCGGAAAAAGTACGGTTGCTGCATATATGGCGAAGCAATATGGCATGGAAGTGTTGGAAATGGATGAGATGATTGTGGAACGAGAAAACATGAGCATCTCAGATATCTTTGCCAAGTATGGTGAGGAATATTTTCGTGATATAGAGACGAAACTGTTGGTTGAGATACAGTGGCAAGAGAATAAAGTGGTTTCTTGTGGAGGCGGTGTCGTGCTTCGCAAGCAGAATGTAGAGGAGATGCGAAAAGGCGGTAGGATTGTTCTCCTTTCCGCAGAGCCTGCGACAATTTTAGAGCGAGTCAAGGATGATAACAGTCGTCCATTATTGCAGGGAAATAAAACAGTTGAATTTATTAGCGAGATGATGGAAAAACGACGCGAAAAATATGAAGGCGCGGCGAATATTATTGTTCAAACAGATGGTAAGCAGGTTGCTGACATATGCAACGAGATTCATGATAAAATAAAAGAGATGGGAGACTAAGAGATGTTCGAGACATTTTTTCCGGATGAATATGTGGCATCCACATATGTGATTCCATTTGAAAAACTATACGAAGAAGGATACCGAGGAATCATCTTTGATATTGACAATACACTGGTTATGCATGGTGCGCCTGCTGATGAGCGTGCAAAGAAATTGTTTGCAAGATTAAAGGAACTTGGATTTGCATGTTGCCTACTTTCAAATAATCAGGAACCGAGAGTAAAGATGTTTAACGAGGATGTGCAGGTGAACTACATTTTTAATGCACATAAACCGTCTATTGTGAATTATGAAAAAGCGATGGAACTTATGAGAACAGACAAGAGTAATACGATTTTTGTTGGTGATCAGCTCTTTACTGATGTGTGGGGAGCAAAACGCACGGGTATTCGTAATATTCTGGTGAAGCCGATTCATCCGAAGGAAGAGATACAGATTGTGCTTAAGAGAAAGTTAGAGAAGATTGTATTATATTTTTACAAGAGAAGCAAGGCTAAGTAAAATACTTAGGAGACTGTGAAAGTTTTTCTGTAAATTGAAGATTTAGAAGGTCTTCTATGATAAAATAAAATCATAGGAGGCCTTTTATTATGGCAAGAGAAAAGAAACCAGTACACAAAGTACAAATGACAGAAGGAAAAAGAAACATCA
>JAZNHX010000201.1:0-2522 GCA_045577115.1 Faecalimonas sp.
CCCCCAAGTACAAATGAGATAAAAAGTAATACACCCATTAAAATTATTGCATTTGTAACTTTAGTCTTCATATTCCGCCCTCCACAAATACTTGATTTCATCACTATTTACTTTCATCAATCAGCTTCTGTAATTCCTGGATCTCTTCTTCTGATAACCTTTGTCTTGATGTAAATGCAGTCAAAAACGCCGGCAGAGAACCTGCGAAAGTTTCTTTCACAAATTCCTCTGATTGCATCGCATAATAATCTTCTTTGGAAATAATGGAACTTACAACTCCGCCTTCATTACAAAAGAGCCCTCTATCACACAGTCTCCTTAACACCGTGTAGGTAGTAGGTTTTTTCCATTCAAATTCTTCCGCACACATTTTCACAAGTTTTCCCGATGCAATCGGTTCATTAGCCCAAATCATCTCCGCAAATCTTGTTTCTATTACTCCTAATCTCATTTATTATCCACCTTTTTAAGGTCTACAAATTGTAAACCTCTTTTTTCTTACAATATCACATTTCTGCTATATATGCAATAAATGAATACGAAAAAGGCAACTGCATTTTGCAATTGCCCTCTCCACCATGTTTAATTATAAATCTTATTAAAATTCTTTGTGTTCCATAATCCTGCAAGATATTAAATATGAAATACTTAACGCTATAGCAACAGTAACTCCCGCGATTCCTAATAATACAATCTTTTCAAGAGACAATAACTGTGTTGTAACGCCTGACAAATCAAACGGTCCTATTCCTGTAAACACAAATACGCCTGCATAGATAACGGCCACAACAACAATCATAGCGATACGTGCTTTTTCTGGACCGTATTTTAATTCAATCGGTAACACAAGCGCTATAAAAACAAGACTTCCCAATGCATACGCCAACGCAAAGATAAGATTGTCCATTCTGAAAACATATCCTTCTTTCAGAAAATGACCAACTAACATGAAAACAATGTCGACAAGAAATCCACAACCTGCCGTCAAGAAACCCAGAACGTATTTTTCATTGACATATAGTTTCCTGCTTATCGGTAAGGTCATTAAAAATGCACACCCATTTTCAAAATAATCATAATTAATTGTTGTGATTACAAACATTGTAAATATAATATTGGCATATACAATAACAAATTCAAAATTCGAACCACAGAGTAGCATGAATATAACTAACACAAAAATAAATATCATGGATTTCGCCTGTAATTTCACAAACGCAAGATCCTTCATCAGCAATCCTTTCATACACTTTCACCTCTCACCATAAGCAAAATCATCTCATCAACATTTCCTTTTTCAATCACCATATCAGGATAATTTTCAGCATAATATTGTCTTTGATTCGTCAAGCAACGATATCCGAAAGACTCTTTTTTCACCCTTAACAAATACTGTTTATCCAGTTTCTCATACTGTTCCATCGAAGGTTTTAAAACCGCATACTCACTGAGTAACACATCTGTATCCTCGTGCATGATAATCCGACCATCGTGAATCATATACAAGTCATCACATAGATTCTCCAAATCCGTAGAAATGTGAGAACTAATCAAAATCGAGCGTTGACCGTTCGCCATGTACTCCTGTAACATTTGTATGAATTCGTCTCTTACAATTACATCCACACCGGCAGTCGGCTCATCAAGAATTAACAGGTCTGCCTCATGTGAAATAGCAACCAGCATTTTAAGCTTTGTCTTCATACCCGTAGAGAACTCTTTAATTTTCTTATTCAGCGGAATCTTATATTTCTCACAGTTTTTCAGGAAAGAATCCTTATTAAATTTCGAATACAGAGATGACATAACAGGTAATAAATCCTTCACCGTTACATATCCACTGAATCCGGAATCAGACAGAACCACACCCATATTTTCTTTGTCTTTATGTGTCATCTGTTGAATTGGCTTTCCGAAAACCTCAATTGTACCGCCATCATCTCGTATCAAACCAAGAATTAATTTAAAGGTTGTACTTTTTCCCGCACCGTTCTCTCCAACCAACCCGGTAATTTGCCCCGGCCTGACCTCAAGTGAACAGTTCAAATCAAACTCTCTATAATGTTTTTGCGCATGTTCTAATCTAATCATCCAATTATTCCTCCAATATAAGCATAAACAATTCTTTTAGTTCCTCATTACTCAAGCCACAACTTCTGCCTTTGCGGAGCGCCATTTCGATATCATTTTCCACTTCTTTGCGTTTCTCTTCCAGCATCAGTTCTTGATTCGCACAGGAAACAAAGCTACCTTTCCCATGCACTGTTACAATAAAGCCCTGTTCTTCCAACGTATCGTACGCCTTTTTAACAGTTAACGCACTGATTCGCAGTTCCTTTGCCAAGAAACGTACGGAAGGAAGCATCTGCTCCTCTTTTAAAGCACCTTTCATAATAGATGCCTTAATCTGATTTACTATTTGTTCATAAATAGGTTGCATGGATGAGTTGTTAATTATGATGTTCATGCTATCACCCTTTCTTGCAAACAGTATATAACAGTATATAACTCTTGTCAATGTA
>JAZNHX010000202.1:0-8202 GCA_045577115.1 Faecalimonas sp.
ATCGAGATTGGGATTTATCCTAATTTCAGCAGGATGCGCAATCGGACTCGGCAATGTATGGAGATTTCCGTACATAACCGGAAAATACGGCGGAGGCGTATTTGTACTTATTTACTTGTTCTTTCTACTTGCAATGGGACTTCCGGTTGTAGTTATGGAATTTGCAATGGGACGAGCAAGTCGGAAAAGTATTACAAAATCGTATGACGTGCTTGAACCGAAAGGAACAAAATGGCATGTTCACAAGTATTTTGCATTTGCAGGAAACTATCTGCTGATGATGTTTTATACAACAGTAGGCGGATGGATGGTAGCATATTTCTATAAAATGCTGACAGGTAAGTTTGTCGGGGCTGACAGCGACCAGATTGCGCAGATATTTACAGATTTGACATCTAACCGTAACGAGATGATTCTTTGGATGATTATTATTTCCGTGCTTGGACTTCTTGTATGTTCTGTAGGCTTGGAAAAAGGTGTGGAAAAGGTGACAAAACCGATGATGCTCTGCCTGTTTGGCCTTATGATTGTGCTTATTGTGCGCTCCTTGTCTTTGCCAAATGCAATGGAGGGACTTAGCTTCTATTTAAAACCAGACTTTTCTAAAATAAAAGAAGCAGGACTTGGTGAAGTGCTCTATGCAGCAATGGGACAATCATTCTTTACACTTAGTATTGGTATTGGATCGCTGTCGATTTTTGGTAGTTATATTGGAAAAGAACGCTCTCTTACAGGAGAAGCAATCAGTGTTATGGCACTTGATACAGCCGTTGCAATCATGGCAGGACTTATTATTTTCCCAGCATGCTTTGCATTTGGCGTGAATCCGGGTGAAGGACCGGGACTTGTGTTTGTCACACTGCCGAATATCTTTAATGGAATGGCAGGTGGGCGTATCTGGGGAACATTGTTCTTCCTGTTTATGACATTTGCCGCATTCTCAACAGTAATCGCAGTATTCCAGAATATTATTGCATGTGCAAGAGACCTTTGGGGTTGGTCTCTCAAGAAATCTACATGGGTGAATGGAGTTCTTCTGATTGTGCTGAGTTTACCATGTGTGCTTGGAATGACAGACTGGGCATCTTTCCGTCCACTTGGCATGGATATACAAGGTTGGGAAGACTTTATTGTGAGTAACAATTTGTTGCCAGTAGGAGCATTGCTTTACATTTTGTTCTGTACAAGCAGATATGGATGGGGATGGAAGAACTTCCTAGAAGAAGCGAATGCAGGAGAAGGAATTAAGTTTCCGGGAAGTAAGGTATACAGATTTTATCTGACATACATTTTGCCACCAGTCATTTTTGTGCTTCTTGTGATGGCATATATTACACTGCTCAAATAACTAAGAAGAAAATGAAAAAAGTACTTGTATATTGTGGAAAAATGTTTTACAATGTACAAGTACGAGAAAGGCCCGTTGGTCAAGCGGTCAAGACGCTAGCCTCTCACGCTGGAATCAGGGGTTCGATTCCCCTACGGGTCATTAGGGGGGACGGAAGGGAACTTTCGTCCTTTATTTTTACAATTACATTACATAAATGGAGGGTATTATTATGTTAGTATCAGCAAAAGAAATGCTTCAAAAAGCAAAAGCAGGTCACTATGCAGTTGGTCAATTCAATATCAACAACTTAGAGTGGACAAAATGTATTTTACTTACAGCACAAGAGTGTAATTCACCGGTTATCCTTGGTGTTTCTGAAGGTGCAGGAAAATACATGGCTGGATATAAGACAGTAGTAGGTATGGTAAAAGGTATGTTAGAAGAACTTAACATCACAGTTCCTGTAGCAATCCACTTAGACCACGGTAGCTACGAAGGATGTATGAAATGTATCGAAGCAGGATTCTCTTCAATCATGTTCGATGGTTCACACTATCCAATCGAAGAAAACGTTGCTAAGACAAAAGAATTAGTTGCAATTTGTGCAGAAAAAGGAATGTCTTTGGAAGCAGAAGTTGGAGCAATCGGTGGAGAAGAAGATGGTGTAATTGGTAAGGGTGAATGTGCAGATCCTAACGAGTGTAAAGCAATCGCTGATTTGGGTGTTGACATGTTAGCAGCAGGTATCGGTAACATCCACGGAAAATATCCTGCAAACTGGGCTGGACTTAGCTTCGAAACATTAGATGCAATCCAACAGTTGACAGGTGATATGCCATTAGTTCTTCACGGTGGGACAGGTATCCCAGCAGATATGATTAAGAAAGCAATTGACTTAGGTGTTGCTAAGATTAACGTTAACACAGAGTGTCAGTTAGCATTTGCTGCAGCAACTCGTGAATACGTGGAAGCTGGAAAAGATTTACAAGGAAAAGGATATGACCCACGTAAATTATTAGCTCCAGGATGCGAAGCAATCAAAGCAACTGTAAAAGAGAAGATGGAATTGTTCGGTTCTATCAACAAAGCTTAAGCATAAGGTTTATTAAGAAGGTGGAATATTTCTTCCGCCTTCTTTCTTTTTCTTGCAATTTATTAGGAATTAGAGTATTTTATAAGAAGATATTCAGTGACGAAAGGATGACAGTATGAGAGAGTTTATGGATGTAGCAGAGATTTTTGGCGAAAATGTGTTTAACGATTCTGTTATGCAAGAACGTTTACCGAAGGAAGTATATAAAGAATTGCAACGCACGATTCAAGAAGGAAAAGAACTGCAGCGTTCGATTGCCGATGTCGTGGCAAATGAGATGAAAGAATGGGCTATTGAAAAAGGCGCTACACACTATTCTCACTGGTTTCAACCACTGACCGGTGCAACTGCTGAGAAGCATGACGCATTTATTTCTGCACCACAGGCAGATGGCAAGGTGCTGTCAGAGTTTTCAGGCAAAGCACTGATAAAAGGTGAATCAGATGCGTCTTCATTCCCATCAGGAGGACTGCGTGCAACTTTTGAGGCGAGAGGATATACAGCATGGGACTGTACATCACCGGCTTTTGTGAAGAAAGATGCAACAGGCGAAGGGGCGATTCTTTACATACCGACAGCGTTTTGCTCATACACTGGAGAAGCATTAGACCAGAAGACACCGCTTCTTCGTTCCATGGAAGCAGTAAATAAGCAGGCAATACGTTTTGTTCGTTTGTTTGGAAATACAACATCGCAGAAAGTAACACCATCAGTAGGTGCTGAACAGGAGTATTTTCTGGTAGACAGAGATAAATATTTAAAGAGAAAAGACCTTGTGTTTACAGGGCGTACACTTTTTGGAGCAATGCCACCAAAAGGGCAGGAATTAGATGATCATTATTTCGGAGCAATCAGAGAGCGTATAGCACTCTTCATGAAGGATGTCAATGAGGAACTCTGGAAATTGGGTGTATCTGCAAAGACACAGCATAATGAAGCTGCTCCTGCACAACATGAATTAGCGCCAATCTATGCACAGTGTAACGTAGCAGTAGATCATAATCAGTTGGTGATGGAGACGCTAAAACAAGTCGCATATCGCCACAATCTGCAGTGTGTATTACACGAGAAACCATTTGCAGGAGTCAATGGTTCCGGTAAACATAACAACTGGTCGCTTACAACGGATGACGGAATTAACCTGTTGGACCCTGGCAAGACACCTCATGAAAATATACAGTTTATACTCCTTTTGGCTTGTGTGCTTAGGGCTGTAGACAAACATGCAGAACTTCTTCGTGAATCAGCAGCTGATGTTGGAAATGATCACAGATTGGGAGCAAATGAAGCACCTCCGGCGATTATTTCCGTATACTTGGGCGCACAGTTAGAAGATGTGCTTACACAGCTTATTAATACCGGTTCTGCGACAAGCAGTATTAAGCGAGAAAGACTTGATACCGGAGTTCGTACACTTCCTGATTTCGCAAAAGATGCAACAGACCGTAACAGAACAGCACCGCTGGCGTTTACGGGTAATAAATTTGAATTCCGTATGGTTGGTTCGAGAGATTCCGTTGCGGCATCTACCATTGTGTTAAACACGATTGTTGCAGATGCATTAAGCGAGGCGTGTGATGTTCTGGAAGTGGCAGATAACTTTGATTTGGCAGTGCATGACTTAATCAAAGAATATGCTTACGAACATCAGAGAATTGTATTTAATGGTAACGGATATTCACAGGAGTGGGTGGAAGAGGCTGCAAGACGCGGACTTCCAAACATTGCGACTATGGTTGAAGCAATTCCGCATCTTGTAACCGATAAGACCGTGAACCTGTTTGAAAAATTTGGTGTATTTACAAGAGCAGAATTGGAATCTCGTGCAGAGATTAAGTATGAGACATATGCAAAAGCAATTAATATAGAAGCAAGAGCTATGATTGATATTGCAAGTAAGCATATTATACCTGCAGTGATCAAATATATTACATCACTTGCAACATCCATTAATCAAGTCAAGGAGGCTTGCGGAAGTGTGAGTGTCGATGTTCAGACAGAACTTTTAAGAGAGTCTTCTGAGTTATTGACTAATACACGAGATGCTCTTGTAAAATTAATAGAAAAAGCAGACGAGGCTTCGGCGATGAAACGAGGAAAAGAACAGGCAGAGTTTTATTTGAATGAAGTAGTTCCTGTTATGAATTCCTTAAGAGCACCGGTAGACAGACTGGAAATGATTGTAAACAAAGAAATGTGGCCAATGCCATCGTATGGAGATTTGTTATTTGAAGTATAATAATATAGAAGAACTTCGCTCGGTGATGAGCGAAGTTCTTTTGGCTCTACAACAAATATTAGGGTGTGCGCGGAAAACAGATATTTTCAATGACAAATTCAAATACTTCTAAAGGATGCGCTACGGTATATTTATAGAATGGTTTATTTTCATTGAAAATATCTGTTTTCCGCGCACACCCCAATATTTGTCATAGCACCGTCTTGTCAAACTATTTTTGAATGGTAAAACGACCAATGGGGGAGCCACTGGTCGTTTTGAGGGGAGTATAAATAATTAATAAGGGGTTGTAGAAAATCGCTTTCTACATCCCTCAGTATAATATAAAAAAAAATAAAAAGCAAGTTAATTTTTGAAAAATTCCTAAAATATGGATATTTCTTATGGTGTGAATAAAACAAGCATGTTGAGAGATAATAAGAATGTACCATAAATCTTAGGAGGGTAATTGAAATGGACAACAACAAAAACAACAACAATAACAGCTACAACAGCAACAACAAAAACTCTAACAAAAACGCAAACAACAATAACAACAACAAAAACAGCAACAACAACTCAAACAACAACTCAAACAATAACTCAAACAAAAACAACTACTAAAAACCAGAAAGGAACCTCAAGAAAAAGAGGTTCCTTTTTGGTTGACAGAGTGCTTGGAAGAACTTAATATAAAGGATATAACAAGGAGGAAGAACATGGATAGAATGGAATTGATTGCACCATGCCATTTCGGTTTGGAGGCTGTCTTAAAGAGAGAGATTATAGATTTGGGATATGAGATATCAAGTGTAGAAGATGGAAGAGTCACTTTTTACGGGGATGCGGAAGCTATATGCAGAGCAAATATATTCCTGCGCACTGCGGAGCGTGTGCTTCTCAAAGTGGGCGCATTTCAGGCAGTTACATATGATGAACTGTTTGAGAAGACAAAAGCACTTCCTTGGGAGAGATATATTCCAAAGGATGGGAAATTTTGGGTGGCAAAGGCTGCTTCTGTGAAAAGTAAGTTGTTCAGCCCATCTGATATTCAATCCATTATGAAAAAAGCAATGGTAAACCGCATGAAGGAGCATTATGATGTGGAGTGGTTCGAAGAGACCGGTGCGTCTTATCCTGTGCGAGTATTTCTTATGAAAGATATTGTTACCATAGGAATTGATACTTCCGGGGTATCTCTTCACAAGAGAGGATATCGTAAGTTATCCAGCAAAGCACCGATTACAGAGACCTTGGCAGCGGCACTGATTATGCTGACACCATGGAAAAAAGACAGAATTTTGGTGGATCCATTTTGCGGTTCCGGTACATTTCCAATTGAGGCGGCAATGATAGCAGCCAATATTGCACCGGGTATGAATCGTTCCTTTTTGGCAGAGGAATGGACAAACATCATTCCGAAGAAAGAATGGTATGATGCAATTGACGAAGCCAATGAGATGGTAGATGATGACATAGAAGTCGATATTCAGGGATATGATATAGATGGAGATGTCATTAAGGCTGCGCGTGAGAATGCTCGTGAAGCAGGCGTAGAGCATTTGATTCATTTTCAGGAGCGTCCGGTTAAGGAACTGCGCCATCCGAAAAAATATGGTTTTATTATTACTAATCCACCATATGGTGAAAGATTAGAAGATAAGAAAGACCTTCCGGCATTGTATCGTGAGTTTGGTGAGAGCTTCCAAAAACTCGATAGTTGGTCTGCGTTTATGATTACGAGTTATGAAGATACGGAGAGATATTTTGGTAGAAAAGCAGATAAGAACCGTAAGATATATAATGGAATGTTGAAGACGTATTTCTATCAATTCAACGGACCAAAGCCGCCGAAGAAATAGAAAAGGAGAGCTTAAAATGGAACCAAAGATAATATTTGCGACAGGTAATCAGAATAAAATGAAAGAAATCCGCATGATACTTGCAGATTTGGGCATGCCTATTGTATCCATGAAAGAGGCGGGTATTGATATTGATGTGGTGGAAGATGGAACCACATTTGAAGAAAATGCTCTTATCAAGGCGATTGAGATTGCAAAGGTAGCTCCGGGCTGTATTGTCCTGGCGGACGATTCCGGTCTGGAGATTGACTATCTCAATAAAGAACCGGGAATTTACTCTGCAAGATATGCAGGGGTAGATACTTCCTATGACATTAAGAACAACTTGCTCCTGCAGCGACTGGAGGGAGTTCCGGATGAGAAAAGAACAGCACGATTTGTCTGTGCTGTCGCAGTTGCATTTCCGGATGGGAGCACGGAGGTAGTGCGAGGAACAATTGAAGGAATTATTGGGTATGAGATTGCCGGTGAGAATGGATTTGGTTATGACCCAATCTTCTATCTTCCGGAATATGGCTGTACAACAGCCGAGCTTTCGCCTGAGAAGAAAAACGAACTCAGTCATCGCGGAAAAGCGCTTCGCAAGATGCGTGTGATTATGGAGAAGAAATTATGAAAATCTTAATTGTCAGTGATACGCATGGAAGGCACAGCAATTTAGATAAGGTTCTGGAGTGTGAACAAGATGTTGATATGCTTCTTCATCTAGGCGACGTGGAGAATGGAGAAGATTATATTGAGTCAATCACAAGATGTCCGGTTTACGTCATAGCAGGAAATAATGACCTCTTCTCTTATTTGCCTACAGAGCGAGAGATATGTGTTGGAAAGTATAAAGTTCTCATGACACATGGTCACGGGTACTATGTATCCAGAGACACAAAATCTTTGCGACGGGCTGCAACAGCGCGGGGAGTGGATATTGTGATGTTCGGACATACACATAGACCGTATCTTGATGTAGAGGGAGATTTGAAGGTAATCAACCCGGGAAGTCTCTCGTATCCAAGGCAGGAAGGGCGCAGAGGCACATACATTGTTATGGAAACTGACCGAAATGGAGACGCTCATTTTGAACTGCGTTATGTTTAAAATAAATGCAAAAAAATAAAAAAAGTTGTTGACATTTCCATGGCTGCACTATATAATAGGTTTTGCGCTATGGAAATGGCGACAAAAATGCAACTTAACGGGGTGTGGCTCAGCTTGGCTAGAGCGCCTGGTTTGGGACCAGGAGGTCGCAGGTTCGAATCCTGTCACCCCGACTCCGCGGGTGTAGTTCAATGGTAGAACACCAGCCTTCCAAGCTGGATACGTGGGTTCGATTCCCATCACCCGCTTTTTAAAGCGGACATGCTTTAAAATGAGTCCGTAGCTCAGCTGGATAGAGCAACGGCCTTCTAAGCCGTAGGTCGAGGGTTCGAATCCCCCCGGGCTCGTTTCAGTTTTCGAACTGAAGAAATAGAATATGGTGGGTATGGTGCAGTTGGTTAGCGCGCCAGATTGTGGTTCTGGATGTCGTGGGTTCGAGTCCCACTACCCACCCTTTTATTTTATGAAAATAAAATAAAACCTACAATTTAATGGGCTATCGCCAAGCGGTAAGGCACAGGACTTTGACTCCTGCAGTCGCTGGTTCGAATCCAGCTAGCCCAGTATGGAGCATTAGCTCAGTCGGTAGAGCACTTGACTTTTAATC
>JAZNHX010000203.1:0-2697 GCA_045577115.1 Faecalimonas sp.
GTGAAATTGGAAGTGTTTGAGGGACCACTTGATCTCCTCTTACATTTAATAGAAAAGAATAAAGTGGATATCTATGACATTCCAATCGTTGAGATAACGAATCAGTACATGGAATACATTCAGGCGATGCAAGAGAGCGACCTCAACATCATGAGTGAGTTTCTCTTGATGGCGGCGACACTTCTTGATATCAAATGCAGAATGTTATTGCCGGCTGAGGTCAATGAGGATGGCGAGGAAGAGGACCCAAGAGCAGAACTTGTCGAACAGCTTCTCCAATATAAGATGTACAAATATATGTCATATGAGCTCAAGGACCGTCAGATGGATGGTGCACTTCGCATGTATAAGGAGCCTACGATACCGGATGAGGTGAAGGAATTCGAGCCACCAGTTGATTTGGATGCTCTTTTGGATGGCATCACACTGTCGAAGCTGAATGACATTTTTAAAGAGATTATGAAGAGACAGCATGACAAGATTGACCCGGTTCGAAGTACATTTGGTAAAATCGAAAAAGAAGAGATTACCGTGGAAGATAAGATGGAATATCTGAATACCTATATTTCCAAACATAAGAAATTCAGTTTCCGAGATCTGCTCACAAAGCAGAAGTCAAAGACGCAGCTTGTCGTAACATTTCTTGCAATCTTGGAAATGATGAAGATGGGGAAAATATGGGTAGAACAAGAGAATACGTTTGATGATATTGTAATCACATCGAATGTAATGGATGAGGTGTAGACGTGGACATTAAAAAGATGGAAAGTATTATTGAGGCAATTTTATTTACCATGGGAAATTCCGTGGAGGCAAGTCGAATTGCAAAGGTAATTGAACAGGATACAGAAACAACCAAGAAAATCATTCGCAATATGATGCTTAGATACGAGGAAGAAGATAGAGGAATTCGTATTCTCGAATTGGAGGATGCTTATCAAATGTGTACCAAGAAGGAAATGTATGAATATCTGATTCAGATTGCGAAGCAGCCAAAGCGCTATCATCTCACAGATGTTGTGCTTGAGACACTCTCTATCGTTGCATACAAACAACCGGTTACAAGACTGGAGATTGAGAAAATCAGAGGCGTGAAGTCTGACCATGCCGTGAATAAATTGATTGAATATGAACTTATTGAGGAAGTAGGACGAATGGATGCTCCGGGACGCCCGATTTTGTTCGGAACAACCGAAGAATTCCTCAGAAGATTCAGTGTTCAGTCCGTAGATGAACTTCCGATTATTACACCGGAAAAGATGGAAGACTTCAAAGCTGAAGTCGAGGATGAAATGCAGTTAAAACTCGATTTGGATTAGCATTTGTTTACAAAATTTCGCATACAATGTCAGAAAGGAAGCATGGGAGAATCCTATGAAACGATTTTTGGCAGTATTGTTGTTTGTATGTTTATGTGTTGTTAATACCGTATATGCAGAACAAATAGAAGAACCAAGGAATCTATACGCCCAAGCCGCCGTTCTTATGGACGCGGAAAGTGGGCGTATTTTGTTTGAAAAGAATGGACAGGAAGTGCTGGCAATGGCAAGCACAACAAAGATTATGACCTGTATCATAGCGTTGGAGCAAGGAAATCCCGAAGCTGTTGTAAAAGCATCAGAACTTGCAGCCTCACAGCCCAAGGTCCACCTTGGAATGCGTACAGGAGAAGAGTTCCGGCTTAAAGATTTGCTCTATTCATTGATGCTGGAATCACACAATGATTCTGCGGTTGCCATTGCTGAGCATGTGGGAGGTTCAGTAGAAGAGTTTGTCAAACTCATGAATAGAAAGGCAAAAGAACTTGGGTGTGAAGATACATATTTTATTACAACAAATGGTCTGGATGAAACGGACGAAAACGGAACACATGCAACTACAGCATCAGAGCTTGCCCGGATAATGAGTTATTGCATTATGGAGTCTCCGAAGAAAGAAGAATTCTTAAGTATCACATCCATGCCGAGTCATAGTTTTACCAATGTAGAGGGGAGTCGCACATTTGGCTGCAGCAACCATAATTCATTTTTGAATATGATGGAGGGTGCTATCTCCGGAAAGACCGGCTTCACCGGAAAAGCAGGCTATTGCTATGTTGGCGCGCTAGAGAGAGACGGAAGAACATTTGTTGTTGCCCTTCTTGCATGTGGCTGGCCAAACAATAAGAACTATAAGTGGAAAGATACCGTGAAGCTTATGGAATATGCACTTGAGAATTATACATATCGTGACTTGGAACAGGATGTGGAGTTACCATCGGTGGTTGTAGAAGGCGGCATTCCGGAGGGTGGGAAACTTTTTGATGATGCATATGCGAAGTTAGAAGTGGATTATGGGGATGAGGTAGCGCAATTCTTGCTTCGAAAGGATGAACAAGTGGAGACGTCGCTTAAAATGATAGAGAATGTGTCAGCCCCTATCAAAGCAGGGCAGCAAGTTGGTAAGGTTATATATTATTTAGAAGGTGATATTATAAAAGAATATCCAATTATTGTTGTCAACAATGTCAGCCAGCGTACTATTTCTTGGATTTTTGATAAGATATTGCAATCATACCTGGGTGTTTGAATTTGAGAGATTTGTTTTGGGTCTCTGTATCGTTAGTTTTGTCTCAGACCCAATACCACATGATTTTTTCTGCAAATTAACAAATTTAATGAGTGTGTTGGGTCTATAGGAAGTAAAATAATTCCAAGG
>JAZNHX010000204.1:0-7277 GCA_045577115.1 Faecalimonas sp.
AGGCGGGAATTCTCGCCTGCTCTTGACATGCACAGCGTGTCTTGTTATATATAAAACAAGAGCAGAAAGCTCATCAACTGAACTTTCTGCTCTGTCATTATCATAGAAGATCTGAATTTACAGACTTTTCTTCACAGAGTCGAATTTGCATTCTAGTACCGCCTTTGTCTTCATTCTGATGGGAGATGCGAGCATCTCCCATTTTTTATATATCACTCTGCAAAATATCTGATTTCCAAACCGTCCGAACTCTGTGTCAGAGTAACATAAAGCCCCGGAATATCTTCTTCTACTACTCCTTGCGTCGGTACATTTTGAGGGTAACGATACTCTTCCAAAAGTTCTACTACCTTCTGATACAACTGTTCACCGGAGTTTCCTCCAATACTATTCATGACACTTTTCAGCGTGATATGCAAGGACATATATACTTTATCCTCAAGATTGTCTGTTATCTTTGCATTTGACGTCCACTTTGCAAGACGTAAATACATCCAAGCGTTGTCATTATTCTTGTAGGAAACATAGATGCTGTCAAAGTAATTAAGAGAGTGCCTTCCTGCAACTAAAGACTCTCCTCCCGGCTCAGATTTCAAGAATTCAGAAATCGATTGGAATCGACTTCGTGCATACGAATCACCATTCGTGTAAACAATCGGCGACGAAGTCTCAGGCGAGATACTTCCCATTATTGCATCCGCTGGTGTCTGGTTCCCCGACGTATTTGTTGAACCATTGTCAACAGACAATTGGTCAGTAGTCACTAGGGTCTGATACTGCGTTGTTTTAATTGCCACATGATTCGTGCTGTAACTTCCTCCGACCGAAAAATTGGTCATCCCCAACATATTTTGGAACAAATGGTACGGATTAATATAATTTTTGCCATTAATCACTTCCACTTCCATATCCATGGTATAAGGATAACCATTTATGGTATATGAATTCGTCCCATGAATTACGAACTCGCATTTGTCTGTACCATCGTCATAACAATAAACCTTTGTTCCATTAACGACTTTCCGTGTTAATGGTAATTCTAAAAGAGCATCCTCACAAATTAGCCATTTTCTCATTCTGCCATATGCAGGGTCCTTATAATAATTACCTTGGTGAACATAGGATGATACATCAACCGTTTTGCTATCCCAATAGATAAAATATGCACCATTTACCGCCGGCCTCCGAACAGATTCTTGCTTCGTTTCTACTTGTTCCTCTTCTGCCTTTGCGCTCTCATTCTTCGCACTCTCTTCCTTCTGTTCTTCTCCAATTGAAACAGGTTCCTGTTCCTTTTTCGTATCTTCCTTCTGTTCCTCTACGACTGGTGTTGGCTCCGGTGCGGGAGGTATATTATGGCGAACCACCTCAACGGTTCCTGTACTAACCACAGTTGCCACTACAACTCCCACCACCATTTCCTTCACACCATTTACTTCTGTAAACGCTTCTATGTATCTGCTTAACGTAGAAACGGATTCTCCAACGTACTTTCTGATTTGCTGAAATAGTTTGAAATCCATAGACATCGGTAATTTCGAGCGTTCCATATAAACACGCAAATAGAATGCAATTAATGGCAACGGAGCCACGCCCATCAATTGCGTTCCGGTTTTCTTTTCGTAATCGGATATCATTTCTCGTAAGGAATCTTTTGCCTTGCGCATTCTAGTTTTAACGGTTATCAAGGAAACACCCATGACGTCTGCAATTTCCTGATACTTGAGTCCACCATATATGTAATATATAATCGTTTCGGCCTGCGCCTCCGGCAACTTCTTAATAAATTTTCTCATTAACCGCTGAAACTCTTTTTTCTCTAATGCAATGTCCGGCACAAACTCCTGTTTATGTTCCTCATCATCTGCTATATCTGAAGATGTCTTAATATCATATTCATCGCCATATTCCTGCGTCAGCTCTTTCTGTAAGATCTCCATTTTGTTCTTATCCACGTGGCGTAGAACCATGCGATTGGAAACCACCATTATCCACTTGTAGAAACTATTCGGATCTTCGTTTCTAAATTGAGAAATAGTTCTAAAGAACTCCATGTAGAGTTCCTGCATAACATCTTCCACTATGGATTTAGCGTCGCCGGATATAATGTTTTGGTTCATAAACTTTATAACCTGATGATATATGACACTATAACTGTATTGCTTGCTCATTTTATAAATAAGCGTAGCTTTCTCCTCATTGCCTTTCTGAAACTCAGCAATGGCTCCAAATAAGATAGCTTTTTCTTCTTCAAAATGATTTTGTATTTTTTTATTTTTTTTCATTGAGTTTTTTCTTATTTGCCACTACGATTGCTGCTACTGCTACCAAACAGATTATCACGTACATCACAACTGAATGATTATCACCAGTTTGTGGTGCCTTGACATCTGTTGATGGTTTTTTGTTTGAATCCTTGTTATCATCCGCTGATGGCTTAGTGGTACCTTCAGACGGTGCGCTACCACCTTCGGATGGTGTATTTCCCGGATTCGGATTCGTACCGGTTCCTTCTTCATCTGCATAAGCTAATGCGTATGTTGAAAAACGGTCTGTCTTAAATGATATTGTTCCATCATCATTTAAAACTGTATCTAGAACGGTAACCTCACCATTGTGATTGCGGATTACCTTGTATGTTCTGCCTTCTGCCTTCAATTCTTCCGGAATTGCTACAGTAATCGTAATCTCCTCTTCTAGTTTGTTGAGCGTTCCAAGCTCTTCATCGTCAGCTTTAAGCACAATTGTCACATCCAAATATTGCACTTTTGCGTCTTCTCCCAATACAGAGGTCACCTTGTCTTCAATGACTGCCTTGTCATTCTGTGCAATCTCTTCTGTATTCATCTCTTTCACAACAATCTCTGCCGTTACTTCCTGTCCTTTACCTTTTGCCTCTGAAACCTTCTTCGCAGTCTCCTCATCTACTACTGAATCCGAAACATTTTCATTTAAAATATCTTGAACAACCTTCTGGGTTTCCTGATAGACTGTCTCCTCCGTTTTCTTGTCTTCTACAACAGTTACTTCTTCCATCCACTCATTCTCATATACTTCATATAACGTCACAGATGTAGTCTCTTCAGCATCATATTTCGTTAAGAACTGCGTATCTTTATCTAATGTTTTTCCACCTTTTTCTGTAGACCATCCCAAAAATTTGCCGAGATTTGTTTTGGTTCCGCCAAGATACTCTTCTCCAAGCACATCACCAATCGTAGCTCTACGCTCCGCATCCTTTGTGATGGAGGTAATTTCTTTTCCCTTATTGTCCATGAGATGAACTGTGAGACCAGAAAATACTTGTTTCTCACATCTTCCTTCATTCTCAATATAGAAATAGTGTGGGCTCTCCTTGCCAAAGTCTACCACAGTTTTATTTCCGACTGTGTCATATATTGTAAGAAAATTAATAAACCACTCACATGGATAGAACCACCTTTGCGACAAATCAATCTCAGCCGTATATATGTCATCGCCTTGATATTCTAAGACACAATATTTTTCTTCCTCCATTTCTGATAATGGAGTTCCAAGCAGAACACTAACATAGTCATATTCAGTACCTGTACCAATTCCAACATTATCTGTTGCTCTTAAAGTAATTAGGATTTTCCCGTCCTTTATTATCTCACCCTGTCTGTCAATGGATACATCTAAGAACTGTGGTGCTTCCTTGTCTTCAAATCCTTTTGTCACTTGTATGGTTTTTCCCGCAGGTTGTACCAATTCTCTTCGTGAATTTTCCTTACGTCGCAAATACACGTCACCCAGAACACATTCGTCATCATCTGAAAATTGATCAAATTTGAGTTCACCTTTGTAGACAGTAGTAGTGTCTGTTGAAGCAAAATCATCAAAATATAATGTAAGTTGATTTCCCCACGCTTCACCATACTCATACTCAACATAAGCAGTACTATAAATATCTTCGCAAATGCCTTGTACCGTTAACGTAACCTCGACTGTTTCTTGATATAATGCACCGGTTTCGCCTTCTACAAGATCATCCTCATCTATGACAACAGTGTCTTTGTCCAGTGCGAGTTCTGCACTGACATCAGCGACATTTGCCTCTACATTCAATGAAATATCCTCCAAAACATACGATGCCTGATTCCAATTATTATCATATATATAGATCGACGCTTTATTAGCCTGTCCCACGAACTGATTAATCGTTGTTGTAACTAAATAGGTATATGGTTCCACTTCCTCAAAACTTGCCATAGAAGCAAATCCGTAAGCATCCGAAGAAATTCCAGCCATAACAGATGATATCTCGCTTTCGCTAATATTCGTCTTGACTGTGAAACTGATTTCATCATATTCTTTTACTGTCTTTCCATCATCATGGAACACCACGCTTTCAATTTGTGGTTGTGAATCGTTACCGCTCGCATTTGCAACATGTACCGGAATCATTCCAACGCATAGCACAAATGCCATTAACATTGCTACTCTTGATTTCTTCATTTTCTTCATCTTTTTTCCCCTTTTCAGTATAGTATTATAGTGGTTTTAAATATTAAGTACATATTTTCACAAAAAAGGTATATCATTTTTTAGAAAATTTTTATTTTTTTAATTATATCCCTCGGACGACTACTGCGCAAGGTCTATTTTACAGTTGCTTTTTGTTCCGAAACACACAAAAGCCGTTTGGTTCTTGCTACGCAAGACCAAACGGCTCCACCTATCTCCAGTTTTTGGTGTGTTGATATCAGCTACTGGTTTGATTATTCAGCCCAAAACATTAATGAAAATCCACCTCTGGTTTCTTCTATCGTTACATATAACCCAGGAATATTTTCCGGAACAGTTCCTTGTGCTCCACTTAATGAAGGTACCTTGTCCGGATTACCACCAGCCTGATTAATCAGGTTCACTATGTAATTGTAAAGTTCAGTCCCTCCCTGGGGAGCCACTCGCTCAATAGCGCCCTTGAAAATGCTTGGTATTTCCTCGTATAAAGCTTTCACTAAATCGGCTTCTGCCTGGTCAATGATGCCCTCTCTTACGCTATCCTGCAAGTAACTATAGTCATCAAGTTTCCAATCGCAGATGAATATCCACATCCAAGCACCGTTTGTACTGCCATTGGATACAACAACACTCTCCCAGTTTCCATACGGCAAAAATGTCTCCGTCTTCCATGTGTCAGCGCCTGCAAGACCTTGTTTGAAGAACTGATAACACGCATTTAATCTGTCCCATGATGTCTGGTCATAACGCGTATACATTCCTGCATACTGTGTTTTCTCTCTTGTTGCACCGCAACTACATTTATAGCCTGTGACCCTTGCCTCCGTAGTAGAAGGAGTATCAACCACCCAATGTTCTCCCACTTGCCTATAGGATTTCATTACAACGCCTTCCGGACAATCTTCTCTCTCATGTTTTCTTCGCTCTAGGTCCTCTACATCCGTTAAATCGACCTTGCAATAATCACAGTACCATATCCAACCATAAGTCGGTTCATAATGCCCCGTTTCTGGAACTGTTACTGTTTCTTTCACCTCACTCCAATTATGTACGTGACTCGGTGTTGGCTGTGTCACTGGCTGAGTCGAAGACGGCTTCGTAGTAGTTGTCTTATTGACCGTGGTATTCTTATTGCTATTAGATTTATCATTCTGCGACGGCATATCATTGGTTGTCGTCTCAGTATCACCTGTTGCATTTTCATTGACTACTGTATCAGCCTTACCAATTTCCTCAACCTCGGAATCCTCTTTTCGTGTTTCGTTCTTATCATCTTTTTTAACTGATTCTACTTTCTTATCCGCCTCTTTATTACCTCTATTGCTCTTTGTCCCTAACACTACTCCGGTAGTAATCAACGCAATTACTACAACAGCGGATATGGCAATAGTTATTATCTGTCTTTTCGTCAACTTTTTCATCTTCTCATCCTCTTGTATAATATGCATTTCTTATTCTTTTATTGCACCGCATATACTACAATATTCTTTAACCAATATTAATCCTTTACCATCTTCACCACCTATTATAATCCAATTTTTACTACAATCACACGAATTAAGGTACATGAAATGATTTTGGTCGAATTCAATCTTTTCATATGCACCAAGTGCCTCATTCTTACCACATAATTTCCCCATTTCAGTCCACATACACTGCCTAAACTCTACTTTCCCACCACAAAAATAGCAATATCCTCTAGTATATGATTCATTATGGAATCCGCCACCAGTACAATCCATTCCCAACTTTTCAGAATAACAAGCCGGATGAAAATATAGGTTCTCTATTGGTTGTGTTCCGCTCTCGCTAATCGTAAATAACGGATAACCGCAACCATTACAACCATTTACATAGGTTTTAATATATTCATATGTTTTATTTTCTGTCACCCACTCATGTTCATGCGAAGGCGTGCTAGGTGTTGCGTTTCCGGTATTATTGTTATTGGTTGCAGCGTTAGCATTACTATTTCCCTCATTACTATTCGTCGTACTTACACTAACCTTCTCTGCAGACAAATACTTGGAACTCACATATCCTATAGTGCCATTAAACTCAATTTTACTCCAACCGTTTTCCTCACCTACTTTCACAACTTCTTGCCCTTTTGTAAGACTTCCAATTCTACTATTTGATGTTCCTGCACCACTACGAACATTCATACTGGATTTTGCATACATAGTAACCTTTTCAAACGTTGGTTCCACAGATTGCGTATTATTATTTTCTGAATTCTCAGGTGTTTCTGCCTTTATTGCATCCTCAGAGGTTCCCGCCTCTTTCTCCGTATCTTCTTTTATATCTTCCTCTTCTTTAGCATCATTTTCAGTTTCACCTTGCATAGTTTCCTGTGCTTTCTTATCGTTATTCTTTTTTCCCGTTTCATTATTACCACAGGCAGCAACTGTTAGCATTAAAGCCAATCCCAATAATATTGTTAATATTCTTTTGTTCTTCATTTCTCTTCAACCTCTAAACTCTCTAGTCAATCACTAATCATTATGTACTGATACGCCCTCTGCTAAAAACGCATTGTATAATTGCATCTTTATTTCTTCTGAAATATTAGGACTCTTCCAGACAACTTTAAAACCTTGGGCTTGTCTGATTTTTGCATCCCGCTGCTTGACACCCTCATTTGCCGCCATAAGTCTATATGCATTTCCATGTAATTCCCGAAATGCAACAATATATTCTGTTACAACTGCGTTAGATGGATTCAAAACCATCTGCTTGAATACTTTTTCTTCTCTCTTTGTAGTCTTATAGTATGTCGTCAGTGTCTTTAC
>JAZNHX010000205.1:0-2771 GCA_045577115.1 Faecalimonas sp.
CAGTTGTGTACGATAAAGAACTAATCACACAGGAACCTGTCAAGAAAATGAATGAAGCATATAAAATTTTCAAGGTGCAATGTCCCGAAACTATTCCACTGGGATAATGTAGAACCAAAAATCATTGGGAGTTAAGGTTTATTCAATGAAAACGCCGCCCCGATAGTTTGGTTGGATCCATTCTATCTGAGAGGCGGGGCTATTCATAGACACCGATTAGTTTACGCTTACATTATGTGAGGGAATATGAATAAACAAAAAGAGAGATATGAATGTGAAGTTAGTGTATGTATGATTTCATATTTTCATGAAGCTTATATTGCGCAAGCATTAGAAAGCGTTTTATCTCAAAAGACATCATTTGAATATGAGATAGTTATCTGTGATGATTGTTCAAAAGATAAGACTCAAGAAATAATCAAGGAATATGCAGAGAAGTATAGTTGTATCAAATATTATTTTAATGAAAAAAATCTTGGATTAACACGAAATGTATTTCAAGCAAAATGCCTTTGTAAAGGTAAATATTTTGTTATGTTATCAGGGGATGACTACTGGATTGATGAGAATAAACTTCAACAACAATTTGAATACTTGGAAATGCATCCAGAGTACATTGGAGCGGCAACACGGATAGAAGTACGAACGGAAGACTCTATAAATGCCGATTTTATAACACCCGAAAAAAAGTTGTGTAATAAACCTTTCTCTCTTGCAGACTATTTGCAAGGTGTTAATTTCCCTACAAATGGATTAATGCTTAGAAATATGATAAAGGATCATTATGATCACTTTTCGTTGATGCCTAAGATGAGTCCATATATTGATGATGAAACTGATTGTATATTGATTCTTATGCTTGGAGATGTATGTATTATTGATAATATCACCGTCGCATACAGAAGAAGAATTGAAAAAGAAGGAGAACACAATTTTAATTCAATAAATAAAGGAATTATAAAATTTGAGAAACATATTGCGTTATTAAACAACTTATACACTCAATTTGATAAAAAAATAGACTTATTTAATAGATATAAGATTGTGCTTGGTCCAGAAATAGTAAAACATTACAGAAGACAAACAAGAGATAAGTTTAAGCAAATCTATATGACAATCCCAAAGGAATATAAAAGGAGAAGATTGATATTAAAAAGCCTATCATATGCTGTACTTAAGGCGCTTGATGTGTTCCAAAGAAAATATAGAAGGTGAGAAATAATATGCAGGTAATTAAGTATGTGTTTCAACCACACGGTGACGATCGAGGTCAACTTGTTGCTTTAGAGGAGTTTAAGGACATTCCCTTCCGTATAAAACGCGTGTATTACATGTATGATACTCGTGAAGGAGTAATTAGAGGCTTTCATGCACACAAGTCATTGCAGCAGATTCTGGTTTGCATTCATGGTAGCTGTAAAATAAGACTTGATAATGGAAAAGAAAAGAAGGTCATCCCTTTAGAAAAGCCATATGAGGGTTTATATGTTTCTAATGCAATGTGGCGAGAAATGTTTGATTTTTCCCAAGATGCTGTACTAATGGTGTTGGCATCTGAATTGTATGATGAATCTGATTATATTCGCGATTACGATGAATTCTTAAAATACGTAAAGAATTGTGGAGAGACAATCTCTGCTGAAGAGGTGTGATATGAGGATTCCATTTGTTTCTTTTATTCCCTTGGAAAAGGAGTTGGAACCTGAAATAAGAGAAGCATTTGAACGGGTGTTTAAGTCTTCTTGGTATATAGAAGGGAAAGAAGACGAGAAGTTTGAAAAATCCTTTGCATCTTACTGCGGGGCGAAATTTTGCGTTGGTGTGGGGAATGGTCTTGATGCACTGATGTTGATCCTCAAGGCTCTGGGTGTAGGAGAAGGTGATGAGGTCATTGTTCCTTCCAATACTTATATTGCTACTGCATTAGCTGTAACATATGTTGGTGCGAAACCAGTGTTAGTTGAGCCACGGATTGAGACATTCAATATAAACCCGGAACTGATTGAAGCAGCGATAACGGGTAAAACTAAGGAGTTGTCGCAAAATAATTTGCCTTTCTTATTGATATAATCCACCATATGTGGTATACTCTACATAGCACAAAACGCTATGCGGAGGTTGCCATGGTAGATGCTGAAAAACGGCTGTCTCAGATCCTGACTGAGATCGGTAACTTGGCTCCAGTGATACTCAATGAGCGTCAGCAAAGGCTCATTAGCGGAAGTATTGCAAAAGGATACGGATACGGCGGAGACAAGATTGTCAGTGAAGCATTCGGCATTGATCCACGTACAGTATCTGCAGGAAGAAAGGCAATTGAGGCGGGCAGGATCGACGATATCGATGGGAACCGTATTCGCCAGGCCGGCGGTGGCAGAAAGCAAGCGAAGGAACTGCAGCCGGATCTGCTGAAAAACATTGAGGATATCGTTCGGAATAATACATACGGAGATCCCGAGCAGGTGCTCTTCTGGACAAGCTTGTCACTTCGGGATATATCAGAAGAGCTCGGCAGGCGCGGATTCGAAGCGGGAAAAGATGTTGTAAGCCGGTCGCTTGACGAACTCGGATACAGCAAGCAGACGAACCAGAAGCATATGCAGGTCGGGAAAGCGCACCCTGGCAGAGATGAGATCTTTCAGTTCATCAATGACAAAGCAGCAGAATTCATCAGGGACGGTGAACCGGTCATCTCAACTGACACCAAAAAGAAGGAGTTGATCGGAAACTTCAAAAATAATGGACAGGAATACCGGGAAGTCAGCGATCCC
>JAZNHX010000206.1:0-5650 GCA_045577115.1 Faecalimonas sp.
CATACTAAAGTTAAGTATGATGACCGGAGGTTTTTTATGTCAGAAGGAAAGAAAACAATATTTGCAACGTTAGAAGAAAATGTGTCATACATGAATTCAATCTTGCCAATCAAAGAGAGTTTTGACCTCTTGCAGCGAGATATTATTATAGGAGAAAAGAAATCAACTTTTTTCTTCATCGATGGATTTACAAAGGATGAGAGCATGCAGAAAATGATGACATCCTTTTTTGCCATCAAAAAAGAGGATATGCCAAGTACTGCAACCGGATTCGCAAAGATGGCACTTCCTTATGTGGAAGTCGATGTTATCGGTGACTTTGATGTAATTGTGAGAAGTCTTTTGTCAGGAGTTACATGTCTCTTTATTGACGGGTATGAAGCGTGTCTCCTCATAGATTGCAGAACCTATCCTGCAAGAAGTGTGGATGAGCCGGACAAGGACAAATCGCTTCGAGGATCGCGAGATGGATTCGTGGAGACCATTGTGTTTAATACGGCACTGATCCGACGAAGAATCCGTGATCCACATCTTGTGATGCAGATGTTTGATGTGGGGAAAATATCACGTACTGACGTGGCACTCTGTTATATGTCAAACCGAGTAGATAAGGATTTGCTCAAAAATCTGACGGAACGAATCCAGGCACTAGATATTGATGCACTGCGCATGAACCAACAGAGCCTTGCGGATGCGCTTTTTACACGAAAATGGTTTAACCCTTTTCCGAAGTTCAAGTTTACGGAGAGACCGGATACAGCTTCTGTCTGTATTATGGAAGGGAAGATTGTGCTTCTTGTAGATAATTCACCGTCGGCTATGGTGCTTCCGACTTCGATATTTGATATTATTGAGGAGGCAAATGATTACTATTTTCCGACGCTCACAAATGTGTACCTTAAGATATCAAGAGCATTGATTACGTTGGCAACAGTATTTTTGACACCGTTATTCTTACTTTTTATGCAGAATACAGAGTGGCTTCCGGAGATGTTCTCCTTTGTGGCACTGAAAGATACGGTGAATATACCGCTGATTTATCAGCTTCTTATATTGGAGCTGGCGATAGATGGATTGCGGCTTGCTGCCATGAATACGCCGACCATGCTGAGTACGCCACTTAGTGTTATTGCCGGTATTGTACTGGGAGAGTTTGCGGTGAAATCGGGTTGGTTTAACAGTGAGGTGATGCTATATATGTCATTCGTTGCTGTATCAAACTATACACAGCCGAACTTTGAACTTGGTTACGCACTGAAGTTTATGCGATTATTATTGCTGATTCTGACTGCTATTTTCAATTGGGTTGGATTTGTAATTGGAACGTTAATAGTTATTTGTTCCATCATATTTAATAAAACTTTATCAGGAAGAAGTTATATAAATGTAAAATTAAATTGAAAAATAAAGAAAAATCAACAATTGTTGAAAAAAGTATGCTATAATGTTTCCATTCAAGTGAATGTGGAAGTTATAGCATTTACATATAGGAGGTAAATTAGATGAGTGAATTTATTATTACAGCGGATAGTACAGTAGATTTGCCAAAGGAATATTTGCAGGAAAAGAATATTCCAATTATGGCACTTACTTATATTTTGGACGGCGTTACATACGAGGATGGTAACGGATTAACAGGGAAAGAATTCTATGACAAGATTCGAGAAGGAGCAATGCCGACGACTTCTCAGATTAATCCGGAGCAGGCAAGAGATACTTTTGAAGTATTCTTAAAAGAAGGAAAAGACATACTTCATATCGCATTTACATCAGGTCTTAGCGGAAGCTATAACAGTGCTCGCATCGCAGCAGAAGAACTTGCGGAAGAGTATCCGGAGAGAAAGATTGTAGTCATCGACAGTCTCTGTGCAGCAATGGGTGAAGGAATGCTTCTTTACAAGGCTGTTGAGTTAAAAGAGCAGGGAAAGAGTTTTGATGAGATTGTAGAATGGGCAGAGAACAATAAACTTCATATTTGTCATGATGTAACAGTTGATGATTTGTTTCATTTACATCGTGGAGGACGTGTATCGAAGGCGTCTGCAATCGTGGGTTCTATGATTAAGATTAAACCAATCATTCATGTCAATGATGAAGGAAAACTCATTGTAATTGGAAAAGAGCGTGGACGTAAGAAATCTCTCATGACTTTGGTGGATCGTATGGAAGAGAAGATGAAAGGTTATGAAAATGACATCTTCATGATTGTTCACGGAGATGCACCGGAGGATGCAGAATTTGTGAAGAATGAAATGATCAAACGCTTTGGTGTTACGAATATCATGGTGAACTGCCTTGGTTCAGTAATCGGAAGTCATACAGGCCCTGGTGTTGTGGCTGTTTTCTATATGGGTGAACGTAACTAAAAAATATAATTTTAAGCATAATGAAAGCAGGTTGATTGTTAAAAGATCAACCTGCTTATTATAGTGCATTTATACTGCAATCCAGCCCATACCTTCTGCCACTGAGAAGACGAGAATTGCAAGGATGAAAATCGGTGCAATCCATTTAATCATCACTGTAAAGAGTTTTTCACTCTTGAAGGTTCCGTCTGTTTCTTTTACTTCATCGGCAATTGTCTTTGGCTTAATTACAAATCCGACCAATACACAAGTGAAGAATGCTACGATCGGCATAATTACGCTGTTGCTTACAAAGTCAAACAAATCTAAGAATGTCAGACCGTTGAGGAAGGTGATATGTCCCCATACATTGAATCCTAGTGAAGATGGGATCCCCATCAGCAATGAGAATACAAACACAACAATACATGTAAGTTTTCTTCCCCATTTTGTCTTATCCATTATAATAGAAACAACTGTTTCCATCAGTGAAATGGAAGAAGTAAGTGCGGCAAAGAATACTAATAAGAAGAATGCCACACCGATTACTGTTCCCATAATGCCAGGCATCTGGTCAAATACCTTTGGCAGGATGACAAACATCAGTGTCGGCCCTTTCTTTAATTCCTCCGTAGAACCGCCGTAAAAGGTGTACGCAGCCGGTACAATCATAAGACCTGCAAGGAATGCTATTGCAGTATCAAACAGTTCAATCTGACGAACAGAGCTTTCCATGTTGTTGTCTTTCTTCATATAAGAACCGTATGTAACCATAATACCCATAGCCAGTGACATCGAGTAGAAGAGTTGTCCCATAGCTGCAAATACGGTAGTTGGTGAAAAGTCCTTCATGTTAGGTTTCAGATAGTACAACACACCATCCAAAGCGTCCGGTCTGGTTACTACATAACCTGCGATACCCAGCGTTAATACAACAAGAACAGGCATCATGATTTTGCTAACCTTTTCAATTCCTTTTTCCACACCGAATAATACGATAACAGAAGTTAAAGCAATAAAAAGTAAGAACCATCCGATTGGTTCTACTGGTGAGCCAATAAAACCTCCAAAATAAGAATCGTCAGCTGCTACGTGAGCGCTTCCCAAAACAAATGTTACAAAATATTTGATAACCCATCCACCGATAACACTATAGTATGGAAGAATGATAATTGGAACAAGTGCAGTAAGAACACCTACGAACCCAAAACGTTTATTGAGTGCCTTGTATGCTCCAATAGCACTTAAGCCGGTTTTTCTTCCGATTGCAATCTCTGCAATCATAAGTGCAAAACCGAAGGTTACTGCCAAAATTAAATATACTAATAAGAATGTACCTCCGCCATACTGTGCCGCAAGGTATGGAAAACGCCAGAGGTTTCCAAGACCGACAGCGGAACCTGCTGCAGCGAGGACGAAACCAATCTTGCTAGTGAAATTACTACGTTGATTCATTGTCAAATTCCTCCTTTATGTAAAGCAAAACGCTAAGAGTTATTATGGCATATTCTGTAAATAATAGCAAGAAGAATTAGGTATAAAATTTATAAAAAATATGTTGACATGATAAAGAATATATGGTAAATTAATTGATGCGTAAAGCGGAAAAGAAAGTAGAGTTCCACTCTCACCCCAGCACAAATGCGTGACTGGCGGTTGATATTGAAGCATAACTTAAGACAGGAAATGTTGGCTGAAGTGTGCAGATATGGAGTGGATAGTCTATGACTATTCATTTTTGTTTTTATAAAACAAAAACCCTCCGGGAGGGTGCACACTCCGGCGTAAGCCGTAGATGTCGCAAGCGACCGCCGGAGGCGCAAGAGTTTGCAAGCAAACTCTTATCGCGCAAAATGCAACGCAGAGTAAAGTAATATTATTTTTATGGAGGTGTACTACCATTAGCGAATTAATGATTAATGAGCAGATCAGAGACAAAGAAGTCCGCGTTATCGGAGAGAACGGTGACCAACTAGGAATTATGTCAGCAAAGGAAGCCCTGAAATTGGCGGAGGCGGCTGAACTGGACTTAGTGAAGATTGCTCCAACAGCAAAACCACCTGTTTGTAAGATTATCGATTACGGTAAATACAGATACGAGCAGGCAAGAAAAGAAAAAGAAGCAAAGAAAAAACAAAAAACTGTTGACGTGAAGGAAGTACGTCTTTCACCGAACATTGATAAGAACGACTTGAACACAAAAGTAAATAGTGCGAAGAAATTCATTCAAAAAGGTGATAAAGTAAAAGTTACTTTACGTTTTCGAGGAAGAGAGATGGCTCACATGCAGACAAGTAAACATATCTTAGATGATTTCGCAGATATGTTAAAGGATGTTGCATCAGTGGAAAAGCCGGCGAAACTCGAAGGCAGAAGCATTAGCATGGTTTTAACTGAAAAACGTTAAAAAGAGAAAACATATTAAGGAGGAACATATCATGCCAAAATTAAAAACAAATAGAGCAGCTGCAAAGCGCTTCAAAAAAACAGCAACAGGTCAATTAAAGAGAAATAAAGCTTACAAAAGCCATATCTTAACTAAGAAATCTACTAAGAGAAAAAGAAATCTTAGACATGCAACTATTACAGATGCAACAAATGTTAAGAACATGAAGAAAGTATTACCATACTTGTAAGATTTGGAAAAGGAGGATTAGAAGGACATGGCAAGAGTTAAAGGCGGATTAAACGCAAAGAAAAGACATAATAGAACATTAAAGCTCGCTAAAGGTTACAGAGGAGCTAGATCAAAACAATACAGAGTTGCAAAACAATCAGTTATGAGAGCATTGACATCTTCATACGCTGGTAGAAAAGAACGCAAACGTCAGATGAGACAATTATGGATCGCTCGTATCAATGCAGCAGCAAGAATGAACGGTTTATCATACAGCAAGTTGATGCACGGCTTGAAAGTAGCTGGTGTTGAAATCAACAGAAAAATCTTAGCTGACATGGCAGTAAATGATGCACAGGGATTTGCAACATTGGCTGAAGTAGCTAAGAAAGCATTAGTTTAAGAAACGAATACCAGATAAAAAGTTACTATTCAGTCGCGAATGCCGCATGGCTGAATAGTAACTTAAATATAAAAAATGAAATAAAACGCTTGACAAAACCATAACGATTCGTTAGAATATGGTTTGTTGCTGAAACAAAAGAATAGAACGGGGTGTGGCTCAGCTTGGCTAGAGCGCCTGGTTTGGGACCAGGAGGTCGCAGGTTCGAATCCTGTCACCCCGACTGAATCTTGCATGATTTAAGTATCGTGTGGGGTTTATGCAGGAGTGTCGGAACTGGCAGAC
>JAZNHX010000207.1:0-10940 GCA_045577115.1 Faecalimonas sp.
CTGCCCAGAAGGGCAACAAAAACTTGCAGAAAAAGTCAATTAGGAGTATAGTGAAGTTGCGATTCAGTACCTGATACATTATCAGAGTTTCTATGAGTGGATTCTAACTCATTAAATCCTAAAGTAAATTTACGCAATCAAGCCTTGACAATGCTAATTGCACTTTTATACAATGATAGTAAATATATAGAAAATATGTAGGTGATTTTATGAATACTGTTTATGAGAAATTACAAAAGTGTTATGAAAGCGTAAGACAAAAGGTTGATTTCAAGCCAGAAATTGCACTAGTACTTGGTTCGGGTTTGGGGGACTACGGTGAATCCATTGACGTTGTTGCAACAGTAGATTACAACGACATTGAGGGCTTTCCAGTGTCAACAGTGGAAGGTCATAAAGGCCGTTTTATCTTTGGATATATCGAGGGTGTTCCGGTGGTGTGTATGCAGGGACGCGTGCATTATTATGAGGGCTATCCGATGACAGATGTGGTGTTGCCTACGCGACTCATGAAAATGATGGGAGCAAAGGTGCTCTTTTTGACAAATGCAGCAGGCGGATTGAACTATGATTTCCAGGCTGGAGACTTTATGATGATTACTGATCATATCATGAATTTTGTTCCGTCTCCGCTGATTGGACCGAACATCAATGAACTAGGCGCACGTTTTCCGGATATGAGTGACATTTATAAAAAAGACCTGCAGGAAATTCTGCGAAGCACGGCTAGTAAACTTGGAATTAAACTTCAGGAGGGCGTGTACATTCAACTGAGTGGTCCGAATTATGAGACACCAACAGAGGTGAAAATGTGTAGAATACTGGGGGCGGACGCAGCAGGTATGAGTACTGCAGCGGAGGCTGTGGCGGCTAATCATATGGGTATGAAGGTATGCGGAATCTCATGTATCACGAACTTGGGATGCGGCATGCTAGATGTACCATTGTCACATGCTGAGGTGCAGGAGACGGCAGACCGCGTGGCAGTTGATTTTAAGAAGTTAGTTACAGAGGCTATTGTAAACATTCACAAGACTATGTAGAGAAGAATAGCAAAGAAAAAAGATTGGAGCACACGATGTTTTATATAGGAAATCACGTATCGTCCTCTAACGGATTTGAAGCTATGGGACGAAAGACAACAGAACTAGGTGGCAATACATTTGCATTCTTTACAAGGAATCCAAGAGGCGGCAAGGCAAAAGAACTGGATTTCGATGACATTAGCCGTCTGCTTTCATGGATAGAGGAGCATGACTTCGGGAAAATCGTGGCGCATGCACCATACACCATGAATCTGTGTGCAGCAAAAGAGGATATTCGCACATTTTCTAAAAATATGTTTCAGGACGATTTGCAGAGAATGGAGTATCTGCCGGGGAACTTCTATAATTTCCATCCGGGTTCTCATGTGGGACAGGGCACAGAAGTTGGAATTCAGCTCATCGCGGATGCAATAAATGAGACACTGTGGGAGGATTGTCATACGACGATTCTTCTCGAAACCATGGCAGGAAAAGGCAGTGAAATCGGCGGAACATTTGAAGAAATTCGTGCGATTATCGACCTTGTAGAGTTAAAAGATAAAGTGGCTGTGTGCATGGATACTTGCCACGTGTGGGACGGTGGATACGATATCGTCCATAACCTTGACGGAGTGCTTGAAGAGTTCGATCGTGTCATAGGACTTGATAGACTCTGCGCGATTCATCTCAATGACAGCATGAATCCACTCGCGGCGCACAAGGACCGTCACGAGAAACTCGGTGAGGGTCATCTTGGCATGGAGGCGATTGAGCGAGTCGTGACGCATCCGATGCTTTATGGGAAGCCGTTTATCTTGGAAACTCCAAACGAGGATGAGGGGTATGCGAGGGAAATTGCGATGGTGAAGGAATTTATATCCAATGTCAGTAAGCACACCATAAAATGGTAGCATCTATGACTTAATATAGATTGCGCGGATAGGTATTATATGATAGAATGTCGACAGAAAATGAAAAGGAGAATCTATCAATTGAAAAGAATTATTGCATTATTATTAGCAAGCATTATGGTACTTAGCATGGTGGCTTGCGGATCAACAAAAGAGGATGACAAAAAGGAAGAAGCAAAGAAACCGGAAACAGTTGGTGAAATCTTATTAAATGAATTCAAGAACAATCCGGAAGGAACTGCACAGGAGATCGCAGAACGTATTATTGGAAATGAAATTATTCCATTCATGGGCGGTGCGAATCCAATCGAACCGGGACTTTTATCAGGATTTGATAATGCTGAGATTACCGGATTCAAGGAAGGCTGCATGTTCGGACCGATGATGGGAACCATTCCATTTGTAGGTTATATCTTTGTATTGGAAGAGGGAGCAGATGTGGATGCGTTTGAGGAAACATTGGAAGACAATGCGAATCTTCGTTGGAATATTTGTACAGAAGCCGAAGAACTGACTGTAGAGAGTGAAGGAAACACTGTATTTTTCTTGATGAGTCCTAAGAAATTTGAAGAACAACCGGGAGAATAAAATTGTTATTTTCTAGTATATCATTTTTGTATTATTTTTTGCCTTGCGTACTAGTCTTGTATTTTCTAGTACCAAGGCATTTTAAAAATATCATATTATTGATTTCGAGTCTTTTCTTTTACGCATGGGGAGAACCAAGACTCGTTCTTTTGATGTCTGCAACTATTGTAATCGGTTATGTGTTGGGTATCTTGATGGAACGCGATTCCAAGCGTAAGATGTTCTATCTCGTGGCTGCAATATTATGCTTCCTCGGTGCATTAGGATATTTTAAGTATGTCGATTTTTTTATTGAGAATATGAATAAGGTTACAGGACTTTCCATTCCGTTACTTAAGATTGCACTTCCAATCGGAATCAGTTTCTATACATTTCAGATTCTCAGCTATACGATTGATGTATATCGCGGAGATGTAAAAGCACAGAAGAATCTGATACATTTAGCAACTTATATTGCAATGTTCCCACAGTTGATTGCAGGACCGATTGTGCGATATAAGGATGTAGCGGTGCAATTGGAACATAGAGAGCATGGCATTGACAAAGTAACACAGGGTATTCGCAGATTTGTGTTTGGTCTTTCAAAAAAGATTCTGATTGCAAATGTGTTGGGAGAAATCTGTGAGACGTTTCGGATGTCAAATGACAAGAGTGTACTGTTTTATTGGATGTACGCACTTGCATTTTCACTTCATATCTACTTTGACTTTTCGGGATATAGTGATATGGCGATTGGACTTGGGAAAATCTTTGGGTTCGATTTTATGGAGAACTTTAATTATCCGTACATTTCCAAAAGTATCACGGAGTTCTGGAGAAGATGGCATATCTCACTGGGGAATTGGTTCAGGGATTATGTGTATATTCCGATGGGCGGTTCCAGAGTGCACGTGACAAGACATTTATTTAATATTTTGGTGGTGTGGATGCTGACAGGATTCTGGCATGGGGCAGCGTGGAACTTTATTGTATGGGGACTGTATTTTGCAGTTCTGCTTGTGATAGAGAAGACATTTTTGTTAAAATATCTGAAGCGTTTTAAAGTTCTTTCACATGCCTATGTATTGTTTGCCGTAGTAATCAGTTTCGTAATATTTAATGCAACTTCTTTACCGCAAGTGTTAACAGATATTGGAGGACTGTTTGGAAGAGGTAATTTACCTCTTGTTTCAACAGAGGCAATATATTATTTAAGAAGTTATGCAGTGATATTTGTGTCTGCGATAATTGGGGCAACGCCGTTTCCAAAGAAACTTGTATCCAAGTGGAAGATATCGCAGTATGTAGAACCGGTTGTCTTATTATTGTTACTCGTTGTGGTTACAGCGTATTTGGTGGATGGTTCTTTTAATCCATTCCTATATTTTCGGTTTTAGGAGGGATGGTTGAATGAGAAGAAAGAATTATTTGACGGTATGTTTGGTAGCAGCCTTTTTATTGGGAATGTCTGTGTGGAACGTTTTTGGAGAGAAGGCGAGCTACTCGGAATCGGAGCGAAGAGTCCTTGCGAAGTTTCCGGAGATGACGACTGAGAGTGTACTCAGTGGAAAGTTCGCAGAAGAATTTGAAGAGTATGTGGTTGATGTATTTCCAATGAGAGATGCATGGAGAAGTGTGAAGGCTTATGTAAAAACGTGTATATTTGCTCAGAAGGATAACAATGGAATCTATACGGCAGATGGGCATCTGTCCAAACTGGAGTATCCGATGAATGAGAAGATGCTTGATCACGCCATTCAGGTGTTTACAAATGTAAAGGATAAATATCTGAAGGATCATAAGGTGTATTTTGCTATGGTTCCGGATAAGAATCGATATCTGGCAGAAGAAAACGGATATCTTTCGCTTGATTACGATGAATTTACGGAGTATATGAAGCAAGGTATGGATTTTGCAGAATATATCGAGATTGCAGATTTGCTTTCTGTGGATGACTATTATAAGACAGATACTCACTGGAAGCAAGAGAAATTGGTGGATGTTGCAGAGCGACTTGTGAGTGAAATGGGAGAGAACTTTATACAGGATTATAATGTAGATGAGTTAGAGATTCCTTTTCGCGGTGTATATATGGGACAATCTGCACTAGTCTGTGAGCCGGATACTATTTGCTATCTTACAAATAATCTTTTGGAGCGAGTAACAGTAGAAGGTGCGCAAGCTGTCTATGATATGGAAAAGGCAAAAGGCAAGGATGCATATGAAATGTTCCTGTCCGGTAATCAGCCGATTATAACGATGAGGGATTCAGAGAAAGTGGAAGGGAAACGCTTGATATTATTCCGTGATTCATTTGGTTCTAGTATTGCACCGCTATTGATATCTGGTTATTCGGAGATTATTTTAGTGGATTTACGATATATTTCTAGTGATATGTTAGGGCAGTATGTGGATTTCGAGAACGCGGATGTATTGTTCTTATATAGTACGCTGATGCTGAATCATTCATTGGGAATGAAGTAGGAACGCCTCTCATATACTTATACGAGACCAATTTTGGAGTAATCGTATGAAGGAGAAAATCAAACGAAAAATAAAAGCACTGGGATTATGCGCTGTCGTCATTCTGGTGGCATGCATGGGAGTTTCTAGAGTGGTTACAGTGACTAACACTGTAAACGGCAAGGAACTCCCTATTTATTCCGTGGAAACGGACGAGAAGAAAGTGGCGCTTTCCTTTGACGCGGCATGGGGGAATGAAGACACCCAGCATATCCTCGATATCTTAAAAGAGCATGATGTTCATGTTACCTTCTTTATGACAGGAGAATGGGTGGCAAAGTATCCGGAGGATGTGAAAAATATTCATGCAGCGGGACATGACCTTGGCAACCACAGTGAGAATCACAAAAACATGAGTCAACTCAATGACAGTGATTGCCAGTCAGAACTCTTAAAGGTACATGAGAAGGTGAAGGAATTAACCGGTGTGGAGATGGATTTGTTTCGACCGCCGTATGGGGATTATGATGATGAAGTGATTAAAAATGCCACGGCATGTGGATACTTTACAGTGCAATGGGATTGTGATACGTTTGACCTCAAAAGAAGTGTACTAATTTCAAGGTCAAACAGTGTATTCGATGTCAATATTACCGACATCATCAAAAACGATTTTCTTAACTAAAATATGACACAAATCTTTGATTTCGTCAAATGTTCCGTTCGTTAAAATATCCGGGATATCAGAAAGAACAGACTCAAGGTATTGCATGAGGGAGAACTCTTCGGCATCTGATGCGCTCCCGGAATCTATCTCAGATATACGAGATAATACCCTTGATTTTGAATTATCCAATTCCACAATTTTTTCATTCACGTATTTCATCAATACAGAATTTCCTTCAGATAGCGACTGCATTAGATTATCAATTTCAGACTGTACCTGGTTGAGTTGTATCATGAGAGCATTGCGCTCTTTTGAGTTTTCTGCATTAGGCTGTGTGGTTTTGCAGTTATACGTTTTAATTTTCTTAACAACAGATTCCTCTTGATAATGCTGTATGATGTTTTGAATAATCAGAGGATCTATTTTCTTTTTTGGCGCAGGTTTTTGGTTACAGGAGTAGTAGCCACGATTCTTCTTGGTGCTACAGAGATAATAACCTTGTGTTCCGCGACTGTTTGTGTATGACACTCCGGATCCGCAGCAGGCACACTTCATAAGACCGGTAAACCAACTATTCTTTCCGGTGCCGGCGCGAGAAGGTTTTTTGACCATAGCATTATGCTTGTGTTGTACACGAAGCCATGTTTCGGAATTGACAAGTGGTTCGTGGTTCGAAATGTTACAGTACATCTCGTCAGCAGTACGTGTTCTTTTATGTTTGCTGGCACCTGCGTTTTTCTTCCCATACAAATCCACAGAGGCGAGTCCGTCAAATTCTTCTGGAGGATTTGTTATTGTTGCACCCATTCCGGAAAGGTAGTTATACATGGCCATGTCATTCGGAGCATACAGTGGGCGAGATAAGATGTCAGCAACAACACGCGAGGACCACAAGCCACCGTTACGGCTTGGAATCTTAAGTTCATTATTAAGTTTATCCAAAATAGTGGAAATGGATGTGTTTGGCTCTAGATACCACTCGTACAATTGTTTTACAAGAGCAGCAGCTTCTTCATCCGGTTCTAATATAGTATGAAGTTTCCCTTTGTATTTGATTTTTCCGAGCTTGTATCCAAATGGAGCAACACCGCCACCCCAAAAGCCAAGTTCTGCACGGTAATAGTAACTGTCATGAACACGCTGTGATGTGTTCTCACGTTCCATCTGCGCGAAGACCATACAAATGTATATCATGGCGCGACCAATAGGGGAACTTGTATCGAAGTTCTCCGAGACGGATTGAAACGCACAGTTGTATTGCTGTAGCTCTACAAGTAGATTAGAGAAGTCGGAAATATTTCGACTGATACGATCCAACTTGTAAACCAATATTTTGTTGATTTGCCCGGAACGTACCTTTTGCATCATCTTCTCAAAATCGGGACGATTGAGGTTCTTGCCGGAATATCCTAAATCCTCAAACACTTCATATAGCTCTCCGCAACATGCAGCAGTACAGTAATCAGCCTGTTGTGATGTCGAGAGAGAATCTTTTTTAAAGAGTGATTGTCGAGTATAAATAGCAATCATGATATCACCTTCCTAGTTGAATATATTGAAAAATGAGTATAAAAATAACAGCCAGAGGCAAATCTGCCCTTGCAAGCTGTTTCCGAAGATGATACAATATCCTTGTTAATTGGGGTGTATATCTTCGGATGTATATCTACACCGTCTTAGTGTTGGTAGCACTAAGGCGGTTTTTTATTTTGTTAAACGTAATAAGGATTTGGTTTGCAGAGAATAACAATCAAATCAATTAACGCTCCTATTCCAAAAAGTCCAAGAGTAAAAAGATAAAGAATACCCATACCTACCTTGCCTTCATAGAATTTGTGAGCACCGATAGTACCCAAGAATAAACAAAGCAAAAATGCAACCCACTTATTTTTTGCTCTTCCGCCAACTGCGTTAACAGTTGCTGTGTTCGTGTTGTTGATAATAATGCTCTCAGAACTTCTCTTTAGTTCTTCAACTTGTTTTCCACATTTCGGACAGACGATGCACTCTTTGTCAATCAGTTCTCCGCAATGCTTGCAGTACTTTTTGTTTTCTTCCAATTTTGCTTACCTCTCTTCCTTTGCACTTTATTTCGAGACCTCATTTATCTGCACGCATAAGCGTAGCATTTACCATTATGTTCCAGTGCATTTATAGTCAACTGGAGTTTAAAATATATACATGAAAATCCTATTAAGCAAAATCATGTATGAGAAAAATTTATCTGTTCGTCAAGTATCGATTATAACTGGTGTTTCTAAATCTGCCATTAATAAGATTATGAATGGAGAGGTTTCACCAACAATAGATACTCTGGAACGTCTTGCCAAAGGTCTTAAAATTCGCATTTCCGACCTTTTAGATTCTCCTTGTAAATAAGTGTCCACTATAATGGACGATTCTCCTTTTACGCGAATAAACCGATTCCTTGGTGTGTCTGTATAATAACTACTAAAAAACAAAAGCGAACATTTGTTCGAATTTCCTATTGCATTTTCGAAAAACATGTTGTACGATTAATACAAGGGAATTTCGAATGGGTTTTGCTAACAAGTGAATGGAGGGTCTCGCGTATGGATTACAAATCAAAAATTATACAAATGATAGAAAGCGTAAACAATAATAAAGCATTAGAGTATTTACATACTTTTATCAAGTTGTTTTTAGATAGATGGGGCTAATTTTTAGTCCCACTATTTTTATTTGCAATCATTGAATCTATCATATCTAATACAAGTTTTCTGTCGCGTTCATTCAAAAGCGACATTTTGTGTAAAAGTTCAATATCTTTTTCGGCAGCTTCCTTGGAAACTTGCTTTCTTTCCATTTGAACATCAAATCCCATTAACCATGCTTCATTTATATCTAGTGCCTTGCATATAAGATATATTCTGTCTTGCTTCGGTTTTGCATAACCAGACATGTATTGACTTATTGCTGATTTAGGAATGCCAGTTTTCTCGGATAATTCTACTGGCTTCATATTTCTTATACTTAGTGCTTTCTTTAATCTGTTTTTGGTTTCGTCAACTGGTAGCGTCATTACTGCACCTCCCTTGTTTAAGCATATTCTAACAGAAAGTTTCAAAATTGTAAATAAAAAAGTTTAAAAAGTTTCAAAAAATATATTGACAACAAAGTTTCAAAATGTTAAACTTCAATTGTGTTCAAGATATGGCACATCATTAAAAGGAAAGGGGGCATATATTGTGGCTTTCGATTATAGCAAGTTAAGAGGCAGAATTGTTGAGAAATATGGAAGTCAAACTGCATTCGTCAAGGCGTTTGGTGTTTCGGAAAATGTGTTTTCGCAAAAAATGAATAATAAGGTTCGTTTTACATCCGACGATATCATTAAGATTTCTGGAATGCTAGACATTCCTAGTAATGACATAGGAGTATATTTTTTTGATGAAAAAGTTTCAAAAAGTTAAACTCAAAGTTAGCAACAGAGAAAGAGGGGTGATGAGAAGGTGGAAAAAGTGGACAAAACAATAGAATCTTTATGTGATTGGGTGCAAAAAGAATTAGATGCGACAGGTTCAGTGGAAATTAATGATGTTTATACAATGACATGCGCTCTGGCAGAGTTAGTGTCCGCCAGAGCAAAACATAATTAGTTTGTATCAACATTATTGAGCTCAACTAATTTGTCATAGACTTTCTGCATGAAATCAGAAACAGCTTCGCCAGTATATTCATTAGCGGTGGTGTTGTCGCAAGTTAACTTTGCAACGGTGATTTCAACAGTCTTTTCAATTAAAGAACTATTTCTTAACATAAGATTCTCCTTTCATACGTACTCGGCTTTGGCAGAAGCCTGTATTAAAAGGATAGGAGATAAACGCAAGAAAGTCAACTCGGACAAACCAAGATACATAAATTTAAGAGAGGTGGTGTAAATGACGAAAACAGTAGTAATGGATGGTGTAACCATAAGAAATATTACACCGGAGTTATCAGAAGAGGAAGAAAAGGAAAGAATCAACGAGCTTGCTGAGAGCCTTATTGCATTTGGCAAAAAACGTAAGACAATAACCGCTTAGGCGGTAGAAAGGAGGGACAAGCCATGAAACACTACAACCGCATTAAGAACCTAATCTTAGCAGGCATGGTTGGATTTATCTACTACAAGTACATAGTGCCAAGCATACCGGTTCTGGACAAGCTGTTCGCACTTGCATTTGTGTGTATGTGGGTATTAGCACATTTGGAGCATTGGGATGAAAAGAAGAAAGCCAAGGTTCGAGCAAGACGTGAAAAGCGTCAAGAAAATGGAAAAGAGTGCGCAGGCTCATTGGGAGAAAACCATAACGCACTCAAAAACTAAACATCAATTAGATTGTATACCAATCAGAAAGGAAAGTCAAATGGCAGATATCAAAATCATGTCAAAGAAACGGTTTCCAATCTACAAGAATTACGTGGCAAACCTCGTTGAACAGAAACGAGGGAAAGATAAGGATTGGGCGTATCTAGTCCGATTCATTACAAATTTTATAGAGCGTGATTGTAAGTACGCTCTGACAGGTAAGCAAGTAAAAGAATTATTAGATTTAGCGAATTAGGAGGAAGTTAAATGGAAGGACAAACAATTACAATTCCGATGGAGCGATATGAGGAATTAATAAAAACGGAGGCTAGTATTCACGCATTAGAGTGTTTTGTGAATAGTGAAAAATATCCAAATAGAAAAGTTATGTGCAATATCGTAGGAATCGAGTATAAGGGGGAAGACTAAATGTTTGAAGTAGGAGATTTAGTAAAAGGGTTACTGGAAGCGCCATATGGTATTACTGATGAAAAAATGCTTGTCGGAGTCATTAAAGAAGTCAATAAAAACAGTATACGAGTAAAGGTGTTAAAACATGAAAATGGTGAATATGGAACTTATTCAGTAGAAGCAAAATACTTCGAAAAAATTGGACATGTTAAGCAATTCAACAGAGCCGAGGTAATCGAGAGAATCAAGACAGAAGGAGCGCAGGTTCTGTCAGAATACGACCTTAGCGGTGCAAACCTTAGCGGTGCAAACCTTAGACGTGCAGACCTTAGCGATGCAAACCTTAGCGATGCAAACCTTAGACGTGCAGACCTTAGCGGTGCAAACCTTAGCGGTGCAAACCTTAAGTCGGAGGCCAAGCGGTCTTAGGAAGACAACAGCAAGCAGCAACTCCTTGGCTCACAGAACGACATGGCTACCGATCCGACTTGGTGCAAACCTTAGACGTGCAGACCTTAGCGATGCAAACCTTAGCGATGCAAACCTTAGACGTGCAGACCTTAGCGGTGCAAACCTTAGCGGTG
>JAZNHX010000208.1:0-2235 GCA_045577115.1 Faecalimonas sp.
AATCGGACATGGTGCAGGAATTGCAATGATATTTGTTTTATCAGGATTGTCGGGGATGATAATAAGCCTTATCAGATTGACGAAGCCTGTGTATAAAGAACTTGACCCAAAAGATTCTGAAATCGTTCGGAAGCAGACAAATTCAAGAATATAACCAACCAAGAGCTCGACCCCGGAACAATAATTTCGGGGTTTGTTTATGAATAGTCATGTTTGCCTGTTGTTAGTGCAGCATCGGACTTCGGCATATATCATTTAGGTAAAAAATTTGTTCAGAAGCGTCGGTATAAAGTCGGTATAAAATACCATTTGAATGCCTCGAAAACCATTGATTTCAGTGCATCTGCCATTTAGCTATGTGGAGTGCTATGACAGACCATTAAAACTTTAATCATGTATAAAACTCCGTTAACTATGAATTAAACGGGGGATATTATAGCAAATATGCCATTGCGCTACAGATTGGTGTGGCAGGACGAATGATAAAGAATGATAAAAGATAGTAAAAATGATAAAAGAAGCAATGCTAACGTATACATTAAGATTTTTGCGAAAACGGTAACGTTAACCGGACTTTTACGCGTTCGTTTATCTTGTGTTTAGGCAAATTCGTAAAGTGACAATTATTTGGAGAAAAAACACATTTATAGCAAATTTTCTCCAATTATAAGGAAAAAGTTGATTTTATTTGGTTTTGAAGTCTAATACCAAGACAGGAAAACATGGCTTCTATACTCAATGTGAAAACTTTTGGAAGGTCGGAATCTGCGGTAAGAAGGAAGGCAATCCTGATCTGTCATCTCAATCGCTCCGATAATGTCAGATAGTTTTACCTTCATTGAGATTCTCCCTGTTCAATGTGTGATGTATGCATAATCACTTTGCGTGGGCAACGAAATTTATGTCAGTGCAAGTGATTGCCTGTGAAGCAGAAAGTCGACAATATTCATATGCGCAATGCCGTTTTGGCTCAAGTCTATTTTGTCCAGTGAAAGCACATATTTCGGAGATGCATCAGTTATCGAGGAAAATGCACCGAATTCGCGTTCTATAGTGCTTTGGGAGGTCATGAGGTAGGAAACCTGAATAAAGCACTTTTTTCCGTTGCGAATGGCTACAAAATCCACTTCTCCTTTATGAGTTTTTCCGGTGAACACAGTAAATCCCTGAAATAGCAATTCATTATATACAAGGTTTTCCAGAAAGAAGGTATCTTCAAAGTTGATAGTATTGGTATGTATGGTTCTGAATCCTGTATCAACGGCATAGTATTTTTGTTTCGATTGAAGAGCGGTTTTTCCGATGATATCGTACTTCTGAACGGGATGGACAAGGAATGCTTTTTGCATCTTTTCTATGTAATTGTAGACTGTTCTCTGACCAACACTTCTGTGGTTTTTGCTTTCATAGTAATTCATTATGTTTTCGGCAGAAAATTCCTTTCCTGCATTTGAGAGAACGTACATCGCAACATCCATGAAGATCTTGCGATCCACTCTGCTTTTCTTGGTCAGGATATCCCTGTTCAAAAGACCGGTGTAGAGATTGGACAGATATCTGCCGATGTCAGATTCTTCACTAAAATCGAACCTGAGTGGAAAACCTCCCCATTTCAGGTAATCATATATCAATTCATCATCGAACGGCTTCCCGTTAAGTTCAAAATATTCTTTCATTTCGCTGAAGGAGAAAGGTAATATTTCAAATTCGACAGTCCTTCCGGTGAGTAATGTTGCTAATTCACCTGAAAGAAGATGAGAATTGCTGCCGGTTACAAATATAGATGCGTTCAGTGTAGCTCTTAAAGATGCCAGGGCTTTCTCAAACTCTTCAACATGCTGTATTTCATCTATAAAAAGATAATATCTTCCATTATCAGTTATATGAGACTTTATCTCTTTGTTGAGATCGGAAGCTGTAGTAATGCCTTCATAATCAAGGTCTTCCAAGTTAACATATACAATATGATCCGCACCGATACCTGATGCGGAGAGCTCGTCACGTATGCTTTCCAATATAACCGATTTCCCGGCACGTCGCACACCGGTGATCACCTTGATCAGATCGGCTTCATAATACGGTCTTATTGCTTGAAGATAGTTTTCTCTGGTTAATCGCATATGTAGTACCTCATATTGCCGATATTATCACCCGAAGTAAATATTTGCAAGTTAGCGTGCAAAAAAATATAAAAACTGCATTTTTTTGCAAGGTCATTATTGAGTTGCTTAGAGA
>JAZNHX010000209.1:0-3118 GCA_045577115.1 Faecalimonas sp.
TGGGATTTTCCTACTAATTTTGAATGGTATTCCAATATACCGATTCTTGGCAATTTTTCTTTAGCCATTATTTTGCTTGTTGGTTCGGGGATATATTTTACCATTCGGTTAAGATTTGTTCAGGTCAGAAAATTTAGAAGAGGAATTGAAGTGTTGAAGAACGCTAAAGCTAAAACCGGTATATCACCTCTGGCATCTTTCTTTTTGTCCACAGCTATGCGAGTTGGCCCCGGCAATATCTTAGGTGTTACAGGAGCTGTCTCTGTGGGTGGTCCGGGGGCACTTCTATGGATGTGGGTTTCAGCGTTTTTTGGCATGGCAACAGCCTTTGTTGAATCCACATTATCACAGATTTTCAAAGAGAAAAAAGGTGAGGAATACATCGGTGGTATGGCGTTCTATGGCAAAAGACTTCTCAAAAATTCGGCGGCAGTAGGCGTTGTGCTGTCTCTTATGTATATAATCTATGCTCTTTTATGTTTTCCGGCGCAAGGGTTTAACTCTGTATCCGCTATGGGACATATTGCATCCATAATCTGTGGACAAGAACTTCCTACTGACCATGCTGTATATTGGATAGGCTTCGTTGTAATCCTGATAGCTGTTGTAGCAGTTTCCTTTGGGGGAACAAGAAAGATTGCCAAGGTAACAGATGTGCTTGTTCCAATAATGGCAGTAGTCTATGTATTGACTGTTTTTGTACTTATTATTATAAATGTAGACAGAATACCATGGTTTTTCTATGCCGTATTTACTGAAGCTTTCAAGCCGGAGGCTGTATTTGGCGGAGCTTTTGGAGTCGTGCTTATGCAGGGTGTTAAAAGAGGACTTATGTCCAATGAAGCCGGTCAGGGAACTATTACTATGGCGGCTGCTGCATCTGATGCTAAGCACCCATGTGACCAGGGCTGTGTTCAGACAGTCGGTGTTTTCTTAGATACAATGGTAATCAGCACATTAACCGGATTTGTTGTAATTATGGGAAGAGTATGGCTTACAGACAGTGCTGATGCATGGTTTGATATGGGCAAGCTTCCTAAGTATCTTGCTTCTGTAGCGGAACTGACTCCGGGAAGCGCATTTAACAACATTGTAACTTTGCTGGTTTCTCTATGCTTTGGTCTTTTCGCTTTTACCTGTCTTTTGGGATTTATGTCTTTTTCCGAGATTTGTGCCAACAGAATCAGCAAGAAAAGAAGCTTCATCAATGCAATCAGGATTCTGGACATTGCAGTAATCAGCTTTGGTGTTCTCACATCTATCGTAGGAATGGATTTGGCTGCTCTATGGGAACTATCGGATTTTGCAAATATTTTGATTGCGCTTTGCAACATTCCGCTTCTATATATTGGATTTAAATATGTTAAGAAAGCGCTTATTCATTATGAAAAAAAGGATAACACGCCATTTGACTCTAAAGTGGCAGGAATTGATGTGACTGTCTGGGATGAAAAAGCCGATGGAAAAAATATCCACTCGTAAGCACTATGTGGTATAATAGTCTAAAATGTAAATTTGAATAGTATTCTTGAAAGCAAATTGGTATTACGAAAGGAGAAGAGAACAATGAAAAGTAATATTGTAATGTACGGTAACATCTATACGGTTGATAAGAAAAATCCCAAAGCTTCGGCGCTTGCAATTTCTGACGGTAAGTTCGTCTATGTGGGGGATGAAGAAGGCGTGAAGGACTATATCGACAAGGACACGGAGGAAATCCGATATGATAAAGGTATTATTCTTCCGGGATTTGGAGAAGGACACGGTCATATCGCACCCGGAGGAACGGAGGAGCTTTTCTTCGTACATCTGAATCCTATGGGAACCTTACAGGAACATCTTGCTGCGATAAAGGAGTTTGTAAAGAATCGTCCGGAAATGGATGTTATTCAGGGCTCCGGCTTCGTACCTACACCAGATATGGGACCAAACGGTCCCACTGCGGATTTGCTTAATGGTATAACAGATAAACCGATTGTTCTTGCGGATATAGGTCATCATTCTTACTGGGTTAACCATGCCGCAATGCAGCGTCTGGGAATCGACAAGAACACTCCTGATGTAAGTGATGGAATAATTACCCGCGATGAACAGGGGAATCCAACCGGATATTTCCGTGAAGGTGCTATGGATTTGTTAAAGGAACTTACTGTTTTCTCGGTTGAGCAGTATAAAGAGGGCTTTTTGCACTATCAGGAAGAATATCTGGCTAATGGAGAGACTCTGATTCTTGAGCCCATAATTAACTGGGATACTACAGACAATGCCGCAATTGCCTGCCATGAGCTTGATAAGGAAGGGAAACTTCACATGCACATCTATGCTGCTTATCAGGTATTTCAGGCAGAAGGTCATGATACCATGGCGGAGATAGAACATGCGGCTCAGCTAAGAGAGAAGACCAAGGGAAGCATGTTCGAAATTACTAATATCAAGATACAGATAGATGGTACGATGCCGGGGACACCTTCAACAGCATATATGAAGCAGCCTTACACTGATCCGTGGTCTATAGAGCATCAGCACCGTGGACAGCTGCGTTTTGATATGGAAACTCTTATTAAAATATACATAAAATCTCACGAATTGGGATTTACGGTACATGCTCACGCTATAGGAGACGGGGCACTTAGCATGGCTCTGGATGCCATTGAGAAAGCTTTGGAGCAGACGGGTCCACATGACTACAGGGATGCTGTAACCCATCTTCAGGTGGTAGACAGGGCGGATATTCCCCGTATGGCTAAACTAAATGTTATAGCTTCTACTGACCCTCACTGGTTTGATTTCGATCCGGAGTATTTTGGAATGATGGTCGCTGTTCTCGGAGAAGAACGTGCAGAGGCGCAGCTTCCAATGAAGGCATTCTTTGACGCTGGAGTTACAGTAACTTCTGCCAGTGATTATCCTGTTACCAATCCCGCATATCCACTAAGAGGTATCCAGAAGGGAGTGACTCGTCAGCTTCCAGGACGTCCGGATACTCTGCATAATGCAGGAGAGCGTGTTACTATAGAACAGATGATTGAAGCAACCACCATTAATGAGGCGTATCAGATGCTTTGTGAAGACAGGCTTGGAAGTATTACAGTCGGCAAGGAGGCAGATCTTGTTGTAC
>JAZNHX010000210.1:0-6845 GCA_045577115.1 Faecalimonas sp.
GAGTTGAAGTGTCAAAGACACTTTTTTATGGGAAGTGACTGGTGGGTTTCCTACACCCACAGTGTCTATGGGAAGTGACTGGTGGCGTTCCAATACCCACTCTTTCGCAAAAACGTGGGTATAAGAAGATGGATTGACATCTTCCATACCCAGTTTTACATAACTTTTACCTCTCATATGCTTATTAAGTCGATAACAAATCATAGAAAATAATGTTCTACCATTTTCTCTACCGTTTCTGGATCAAGTGGTTTGTCCGCCGTTTCGTATGTTGTAATAAGTTGGATACTAGGAATAATTCCATTCGATATATAGAGTTGCAATTTTGAGCAGGCATTTTTTCGATATGCTGGCTGATTCATTAGACCAAAATGTTCCCAATAAAACATGTCCCCTGTTTTCGGGTGACGAATTGTGAAATCCGGATATAAAATGACATTATCTAGTTCTAAAGGGCATTCGTAACGAAATGGAATTTTATTTTTGAAAAGAAACATATCAATAAGAGCTTCTGATTTTGATCTCACATAATTTCCGGAATATGTTTTGTGAATTAAATGTTCGGGATGGTTTTCATTTTTGTCATAGGGCTCGTTTTGCCATTGCAGTAATTCATCTGTCAAAGGACAAAAATAAGGTTGTAACAAATCCTTCAATTCAGGCGATGTGACAATTGATAATTCTTTTTGTTCAGCCGTAGTATCGTGATTTTGCAAATAGCGTTGAATTGCCTGAAGTTCATGAACAGCATTTTCTAATTGTTGAAGCAGATATCTTTTGAACGCCAGTTTTTCAGCAGTATTTCGTTCCTTCTTTGGAAGATATGTGGATGCATGACCATCGCTTACATACCATTTCTGCCATTTACGATTAGATGCACAGATTAATTTTCCTTTGGGTAATTCTTCAATCTGTGATTGCAAATTTTGAATACGTTTTTCTAGTCGCAATTTTTCTTTAAATATTTTTTCGTATATCATAGTGTTTCCTCCTTTTGTGATAAAGTTCTTGTCGAACTTTGATGATTGATTTTGGGTCACAATTTGTCCATCTTATGTTATGATATGTATGATACATAAATCAAAAATATGATTATAGGGGGCGTTTTGTATGGGCGAAGTTCGTTATATGATTTCAGAAGCGTCCAAACGTGTGAACGTAGAAGCTCACGTTATGAGACACTGGGAAGAAGAACTGGGGCTTAACATTGGGCGTACTGAAATGGGACATCGATACTATACAGAAGAGGATGTACGGTTATTTAACTGTATTAAGGAACTAAAGGAACAAGGAATGTTGTTAAAAGAGTTAAAAGCATTGATTCCGGATATGATTGAGACCCGAACAAGGTTAAAAAAACAAAAGCAGAAGGAACAATCAAAAGAGGAATCTCCTTTGACGGAACTACAACAAGCACTTCTTGAAAATAATATTGTACTACAGGAAGCTATTACACAATCTGTGATAAAGGAAATGGGTTATTTATTTCTTGCACAAGAGCAACAAGAAGAAGAACGATATAAGAAGCTTGACAGCTTGATTCGACAGCAACAATTATATCGCAAAGAATATGCACGCGCAACACCATTCAAACAATTAAGAAGAATTTTTGAAGGATAAAGCACTATGAAACAAATTACTGGGTATGAGAGATGTCAATCCATCTTCTCACACCCAGTTTTTGTTAATGTTCATGAAATCAACTTATATCTAGTACAACATCTTCTTAATCTCTTTTGTATGCATGTTCTCTGTTGTCACCCAAGTGTATCCGCTGTCCACAACAGATTCATTCCCAAGTCCAAGGGATACTCTCGCGGCAGCAACTACAGTTGCATATCCCATCGCAAATGGATTCTGTATAACCAATCCGTGCAAGGTACCGTCTCTTAGAAGTTCCATCTGTTCTTCACCGCCATCAAAACCTACAAATTTCAAATCGGTTCTTTCTGCTTTTTTCAGAACACCGGCAACTAACTGTGTGGTGTCTAAGTTCGTTGCATAGATTCCTTTAAGGTTTGGGTATTTTTCTAAAATATATGTTACAACGTCTTCCTGTGTGAGATTTTCTGCCACTAATGGTTCTTCGCCTTCTGCAAGTGCAGTGTTCTTTTCCTCAACAATTGTCTGGCGTATAGTGTCTAATTGATCCATATGATATACGTTTACAACAGAGATGTTAGGAAAGTCTGAGGTAATTGTGTCCAGGAATCCTTGCAAGCGCTGTTTGGCTGTCATGGAAATGGAATCCTGTACGAACACAGCAATTTCGCCGGTTTCATCGATTGCATATGCTAGTTGTGCGGCAGCAGTCTTTGTTGCGGCTAAATTATCGGTCGCTATGTGTGAACCAACATTCTGATAATCGCTTCCTGAGTCAAATGTAATAATCGGAATACCGTTTTCAGAAGCAAGGTCGAATTGAATCGTACAGGCTGTTGTATCAATAGCGGCAATACCGATTGCAATCGGATATCTTGCAAGTTCTTCATCCAAAATATTCACTTGTTCGTTGACATCATCGCGAGTCTCCGGTGCACTGTAGGTTAGTTTAATTTTGTCATCACCTTTGTATCCGAGAGCAGAGTTGAGGTCCGCAATGGCCTTCTTCGCACCTGCCTCCACTTCTTTCCAGTAGCTATCTCCTGAAAATCTACCTATAATTGAAACGTATGAGCCTGGTTGTAACGCCAAGCCATCTACACTACTGTAAGCTGTTGGCTTTAGTACCTCTAACTTGCTCTGCACAGCATCTTTTTCTGTATTTGTATTCGTTGCAGGCTTATTTTGCTCCTTTTTGGAGCCGCCACTACATGCGGTGAAGCAAAGCGACACGCTGAGTAAAGCTGCAACAACTGAAATTATCTTCTTTTTCATCAAATTTCCTCCAGTCTTTTTATAGCATAGGTGAGATATAAATATACTATACACCATATTTCAGAAAAAAGGGTGAATAATTTCTTAAAATTTGTAAAAGAATATTTGTATACTGTATTCAATTTAGTACAATCAAAAGTATTGCCTTAGAATTTTATCTGGGATATAATAAATGAGCAACGAAAGATAATATTAAGAAACTAACATATACAGCAAAGAGGAGGACATACCATGGAAAGAAAATGGCATGCAAACTGGGAAGGGTTTAAACCGGGTCGTTGGAACCGTACATCTGTGAATGTACGCGACTTTATTCAACAAAACTATACACCATATGATGGTGATGATTCATTCTTGGTAGGACCAACAGAAGCTACAAATAAACTTTGGGCACAGGTTATGGAATTATCAAAACAAGAGCGTGAAGCCGGCGGTGTATTAGATATGGACACAAAGATTGTATCAGGAATTACATCACATGGTCCGGGATATCTTGACAAAGATTTGGAGACAATCGTAGGTTTCCAGACGGACAAGCCTTTCAAACGTTCACTTCAACCATATGGTGGTATTCGTATGGCTCAGAATGCATGTAGCGAGAATGGCTACGAAGTAGACCCTGAAGTGGTTAAGATTTTTACACAATACAGAAAAACACACAACCAAGGTGTATTTGATGCTTACACACCAGAGATGAGAGCGGCTAGAAAGTCTGGCATCATCACAGGTCTTCCGGATGCATACGGACGTGGACGTATCATCGGTGACTACCGTCGTGTAGCTCTTTATGGAACAGACAGATTGATTGAAGACAAAAAACAACAGCTTGCTACATCTCTTAAGAGAATGACAGGAGAGAATATTCGCCTTCGTGAAGAATTATCAGAACAGATTCGTGCACTTGGTGAATTACAAAAATTAGGTGAAATTTACGGCTTTGATATTTCTCAACCTGCAGCAAATGCAAAAGAAGCTATCCAGTGGATGTACCTCGGATATCTTGCGGCAGTTAAAGAACAGAACGGTGCAGCAATGAGTCTTGGACGTACTTCTACATTTATTGATATCTATATCAAACGTGACTTAGATAACGGAGTTATCACAGAAGAACAGGCACAGGAATACATTGACCACTTCATTATGAAGCTTCGTCTTGTAAAATTTGCTCGTACACCGGAATACAATGCATTGTTCTCAGGAGACCCTACATGGGTAACAGAGTCAATCGGTGGTGTTGGTGTAGACGGACGTCCGCTTGTAACAAAGACATCATTCCGTTACCTTCACACATTGGACAACCTTGGAACAGCACCGGAACCAAACCTTACAGTTCTTTGGTCAACAAGACTTCCAAAAGCGTTCAAAGAGTACTGTGCAAAAATGTCAATCAAATCATCTTCAATCCAATATGAAAATGATGATCTGATGCGTGCAACACACGGTGATGACTATGCTATCGCTTGTTGCGTATCTTCAATGAGAGTTGGTAAGGAAATGCAGTTCTTCGGAGCTCGTGCAAACCTTGCAAAATGTTTGTTATATGCAATCAACGGTGGTGTAGATGAGAAATCAAAAGTTCAGGTTGGACCAAAATACCGTGCAGTAGAAGGCGACGTTCTCGAATTCAACGATGTATGGGAAAAATTTGATGCAATGATGGAATGGTTGGCAGAACTTTATGTTAACACATTGAACATCATTCACTACATGCATGATAAATACTGCTACGAAAAGATTCAGATGGCTCTTCATGACAGAGAAGTAAAACGTTACTTCGCAACAGGTATTGCAGGCCTTTCAGTAGTAGCTGACTCACTCAGTGCTATTAAGTACGCAAAAGTAACACCAGTTCGTGATGAAGACGGATTAGTAGTAGATTATGAAGTAGAAGGCGACTTCCCGAAATATGGTAACGATGATGATGATGTAGATGAATTGGCAGTTATGGTGGTTCGTTCATTTATGGATAAGATCCGTAAACACCACACATACCGTCATGGTGTTCCAACAACATCTATCCTTACAATTACTTCAAACGTAGTATATGGTAAGAAGACAGGTAACACACCAGATGGTAGAAAAGCTGGAGAACCATTAGCACCTGGTGCTAACCCAATGCACAGACGTGATACACACGGTGCATTAGCATCCCTTGCATCTGTAGCTAAGATTCCATTCAGACATGCTCAGGATGGTATCTCTAACACATTCTCAATCATCCCTGGCGCTCTTGGTAAAGAAGACCAGATCTTCGCAGGTGACTTGGATGTAGACAGAATCGCAGGTGAATGCCCAACATGTGCTAACATTCCAAACATTATGGAAAGCATTGACAACGAATAATTTATAAGGAGGAAACTCACATGGCAGTAAATCAACAACAGATTGATAACTTAGTAAATATGTTAGACGGATACGTAGAACAAGGTGGACATCACCTTAACGTAAACGTATTCACAAGAGAAACTTTATTAGATGCTCAAAAACATCCTGAAAACTACCCGCAATTGACAGTGCGTGTATCAGGATACACTGTAAACTTTATTAAGCTTACAAAAGAGCAACAAGATGACGTAATTTCACGTACATTCCACGAGGGGATGTAAAGCAAAAGTTCACGTGATAGAAGTGAAGCCACCACTCCGTGCTCGCACGGAAAGTGGTGGCTTTCTTTCTATCGAGGGAGCGCAAGAATACGAGCAAAAATAGTTGCGAAGCAACGGAGAAGCGCAGAAGGCGCGTTTTGCGAGTAGTGTGCGCGGCGTGAATTTGCTAGTTTTCTAATTGTGGGTATACGATAGAGGTCTGTCAAGTTTTATACCCACAAATATAACAAATCAACTCTTTTTGGGTGATTTGAAGGTGCGATTTTCTATAGAATGCAAGTGAAACGACTATAATACCCACACTTTTGTAAAAACGTGGGTATTGTGGTAGAATTATCTGTGTTCTATAGAAAGTGGCACTTATTTAAGCAAGGAAATAGATATATTGAAAGACATTTCTGGGTATACAATTAAGAAAAAAGCAAGTTTATACCCACAACAAGAGGTGAGAAACATGAAAAAAGGCTATATTCATTCAATTGAATCTTGCGGTACCGTAGACGGACCGGGACTCCGCTATGTAATCTTCTTACAGGGATGTCCGATGCGCTGTCAGTACTGCCACAATCCGGATACTTGGGAGCCGAATAAAGGTGATGAGATGACGGTGGAGGAAGTGTTAAGAAGCTTCTATCACAATACAGCATTCTATAAGACCGGTGGTGTGACTGTAACCGGCGGTGAACCAATGATGCAGATGGATTTCTTGATTGAGTTATTCACAGGACTTCATGAAGGTGGATTCCACACATGTATCGACACATCGGGAATTATGTTCCAATCGGATAATGAGAAAGTTATGGAAAAGATTGAGAAATTGATGGATGTAACAGATCTTGTGATGCTTGATATTAAACACATCGATGATGAGAAACATAAAGAACTTACTGCACATTCTAACAAGCGCATTCTTGATTTTGCAAGATATTTGGATAAGAAAGGAATTCCAATCTGGATTCGCCACGTAGTAGTTCCGGGAATAACTCTATATAAAGAATATCTGGAAAGACTTGGCGAATTCATGGCGACACTTAGTAATGTTAAAGCGCTTGACGTGCTTCCGTATCATACAATGGGTAAAGTGAAGTATGAGAGTCTTGGCATGGAGTATCCACTTGGAGATACAAGAGAAGCTACGAAGCAGGAGGCTGTGGCGGCGAAGCAGATAATATTGGGGGCTTATAAAAAGGCGAAAGAGAGATAAAAACAGGGAGCAATTCCGAAGTGGAGTTGCTCCCTGTTATCTTATTATACACCTATATAAGTTTGTTAAAATACTCTTGTGTAACTTTCAACTGTTTATTCAAAATTTCCTTCCACATACGAGTATGAATTTCACCTGAACCCTTAGAAACTTTCGTT
>JAZNHX010000211.1:0-4331 GCA_045577115.1 Faecalimonas sp.
ATGAGTGAAAGGATGGTCCGTTTGCACTGGGGCTGCATCAGAAGGGCAGCTTTATGAATATTGTAAATGTGACGGACTGCCACCTGATTCATCCGGATATGAACCTGGTGCGCAATACGGTCAGGGATTATTTCCAGCCATTTTATGAGGATGACACGGTCACTTTTTATAATCATCGTTCCCATCAGGGATGGCTGAGACATCTTTTGCTCAGGAGGGCGGCTGCCACGGGGGAGATATTAGCTGCGTTGGTTACTACATCGCAGATGGATTCCGAAACATCACAGAAGATGCTGGACGAACTGACGGAACGGCTGAAGGCGCTGGATGTGGAAGGCATCATCACCGGCATTTTACATATCACAAATGATTCGCTGGCAGATATTATACAGAGCGATAAAACTGAGATCCTGTATGGCCGCGATTACATCATGGAGGAAGTGTTAGGACTGAAGTTCCGGATCTCTGTTTTCTCCTTCTTCCAGACCAATACCAAGGGTGCGGAGGTGTTGTACGCAAAGGCGCGCGAATATGCATCGTCCGCGCATGGCACGCTGTATGATCTGTACAGCGGCACCGGCACCATCACACAGTTGATGGCAAACGCAGTGGATGAGGCTGTAGGTGTGGAAATTGTGGGAGAGGCAGTGGAGGCCGCAAAAGAAAACGCGGCGCTGAACGGCATCTCAAATGTTCGTTTTATCGCGGCAGATGTGCTTGCCGCATTGGATGACCTGCCAAGACCGGACAGCCTGATCCTGGACCCGCCAAGGGAAGGCATCAATCCGAAGGCGCTGGGAAAGATCCTTCGTTATGGCGTAGATAATGTAGTTTATGTCAGCTGCAAACCGACATCGTTAGGGCGTGATCTGCGTGGATTTTTTGCTGCCGGTTATCAATTGGAAAAAGCCTGCTGCGTAGACATGTTCCCGGAAACAGAGCATGTGGAAAGTATCGCACTTTTGGAGCGGGTGAGCAACCGAAAAGCGGATGCAAAGGTGCATATTGATGTGGATTTGGAGGATTATTACAGAATTAAGGATGCACAGGGGAAAGACGGAAAATAACAGAAAATGTATTTTAGTAGAGAAGAGCTGCTGATGCATAAAATTATCAGTAGCTCATTTTATATCATTAATCTTACTATCGGACTTTGATGGATTTTGATTTAATTCGGCTAATAAAAATAACTGCCGAATTTAGTTGAAATATTTCTTCGAATCGTGTATAGTATAAGCGGAGGTGATTCATGTGAACATATTCGCTGAAAACAAGAAGTTTATCACAACTAGCGAACTGAAGGATCTGGGCTATTCATATTACAAGATTGGTAAGCTTGAAGAACAAGGTATACTGTCACGGGTAAACCGGAGCACTTATGAAAACCTCACATATACGGGTGATGAGAACGACTTTTTCAGCGCGGAAGCTTTTGTACCGAATGGTGTTATATGTCTGATGAGTGCAGCACGGTATTACGAACTTACCAATTTCCTTCCTGATGCCGTGGATGTTGCTATTGAAAGAAAGAAAAAGGTTAATACGCTACCGGAATGGCCGGTGATCAGGCTCTTTTATTTTGATCCATCTCGGATGGATCTCGGAGTAACTGAAGTCAGGGATGGCGATAACTGCTTCCACATCTTCGATATCGAGAAAACCGTGGTCGATATCATTTACTACAGGAACAAAATCGGTATTGAGGAGACAGCTGAGGTACTCAGGAATTACCTGAAACGCAGGGACAGGCAGATTGACAGGCTTTATGCTTATGCAAAACGTCTGCGCTGCGAGAAGATCGTAAGAACGTATCTGGAGGTGCTTGTGTAATGAATGCTGATTCAGTAAAGGCGAGACTTAAGAACTTCGCAGTAAAAAACGGCTGTACTTTTCAGGAAGCCCTTACTTATTACGGGTTGGAGAGAACAATTTACCGCATTTCCGTGTCCAAATATGCGGATCAATTTGTTTTAAAAGGCGGCATCTTCTTGTATGCGATATTTAACCGCAAATATGAACGGGCAACGACGGATGTGGATTTACTTGCAAGGCGTATTTCCAATAGTGGTGAAGAGATGAAGAGCGTATTCCGAGATATTCTCTCTCAGGATATCGATGATGCGCTTGTATTTGATACAGATTCTATAGCTGTGGAGGACATAACGGAGTTTAAGGAATATCACGGTCTTCACATCTCAGCTGTTGGATATCTTGATCGAACAAAGATTCCGGTTGGCATTGATATCGGTTTTGGGGATGTGATCTATCCTGATGCAGTGAAAATGGACTTCCCCGTTATACTCGATATGGATCCGCCGCGAGTAAACGCCTACTCGCTGGAATCATCTATTGCGGAGAAGTTGGAAGCTATTATACATAACGGTTATCTGAACAGCAGATATAAGGATTTTTATGACATCTATGTTCTATCCCAAAAGTACGAATTCTCATATGAGAAACTTCGGAAAGCTGTTGTTGAGACCTTTAAGAACAGAAAAACAAAGATGACGATGGATTCTGCTGCATTCGGAGATGAGTTCCTGAATGATCCGATGCATCAGACAAGATGGAATTCATTCCTGAAAAAGAAAAAGGCGCTTATCCAGGTATCCATGACAGATATGATGGTTAGGGTAAAAGAATTTGTCTGTCCGTTGCTTGAAGGAGCAGTAAAAGCAAAATGGAATCCTGAAAATGGAATATGGGAATAACGCAATTTGAAATGTAAGATTGTAGTGGGTTGTGTGAAAACTGTGAAAAACTAAAACAATGCGAATAAAAAGAGATACAAGTTGTCTTCTGATGCTGAAATAATATGAAGAATGCTCACAAGGTTCGGGAATTCAATAGGTTTATGTTACAGTTTTCTTACGTATTTGGATATATAAGAGAGGGGAAACATAAGGTTATATGCAGGAAATGACTTTAAAGACAACAAGGGAACTTGATATTTTTTATAATGAGCACAGGAGTAATTGTTCAAATTGTGGTAAGCCATTTATAGAAGGAGATACGGCACATTTAGGCTATTTGAAAGGAAGAAACCCTGCTGTTTTGTGTGATAAGTGTGCACCTTTGCTTAAAGAAACAGTTATACGATACTATTGGCAAAATCTGGAGTATGAGGAACCTTCTCCAGATAGTATACTGTGGCGATATATGGATTTGGCAAAGTTTATTTCATTGATTAGTCGGGAAGAATTATTCTTTGCAGCTGCGAGCTCTTTTGAAGATATATTTGAAGGTGCAAAGGGACTTGAAAGGGATAAGTATAAATGGGACAGTTTTTACAAGGGATTTTTTAAACAAGCTGTAGCCACAGCTCCAGGAAGAAATCCTATCAATAATACAGAAGAGAAGTTGACGGAAGAAGCGAATCGATTATTAGATGAAATTGAAAATAACGGACAGAAATCGAGAGAATATACATATATAAGTTGTTGGCATTTAAATTGTTATGAATCAGAAGCAATGTGGAAACTTTATTCTAAAGATTGTGCCAACGCTGTTGCAATTCAAACAACAGCCAAAAGAATATATGAGGCGATAGATAAAGATCCCAATATAAGTATTGGTAAAGTTAAATATATAGATTTTACCAATAGGTTTGCATCCATTAATGGACCCTTTTGGTATAAACGTAAATCATTTGAGTATGAGAATGAAGTAAGATTGATTACAACTAAAATACACTCAAATGACAAAGGCGTTTATATTCCGGTAAATATTGATACATTGATAGAAAAAATATATGTATCACCATATGCATCTGAATGGTTTTTTGATGTTGTGAAAAATGTGGTTGAAAAATATAGCATAAAGGCAGAAGTAACCTACTCTATGATGAAGGCGAAGCCATTTTATTGAGCAACGATATATGCGAAAAATTATAGTAGTAGAAAATAAAGACTATAGAAAAGAAAAAACTTCGTGCGATAACAATGGAATAAATATTCCAGATTATTTTGCTGACGTCAGCAAAATGATAAAAATTGGTAAGGAAGGGATTTGAAAGGTTGAGGATTACAGACTTACCAGGTACGCATGTTATCTCGTTGTTGAGAACGGTGATCCACGCTAAGAACAAATTGCATTTGCTTCGGGTTATTTTGAGGTGCAAACCAGAAAACAAGAACTAAATCGAGGAAAGGATATCCTATATAGAAAGCCTAAATGGAATCATTTTTTTAACGGATTATAATGTTGAAGATGCATCTTAATGCGTCTGCAGTTGGGAGTTCTGGTGTTTTATGAAGGCTCTGATGACTATTCAATTCGGTTGCTCAAACAAAACACAGTCGAGACGGCGGCACTTTTATCCCGCAGAAAAG
>JAZNHX010000212.1:0-4373 GCA_045577115.1 Faecalimonas sp.
CGCTTTCTTACTCTTCTTTACTTTCTCTATATCTTCCTTATCAATCCATTCTTCTGTATAACCACACTCACAGCATATGTATCGATTCACATTAACAGCAGAGAATACTGTATTTCCGGTCATTATATGATTACCTGAACCATAAGGGCCTGAATATCCATCAAATCTTAAGATATCAGACGAATTACATTTCGGACATATTCTTGTATTTTTCATAAGTAAAACTCCTTTCGCCCACGCATTATTCTATTTATGATTTAAACTTCCAAAACTATCTAACGGCCAGATTCTGACCCACGCTCTTCCGATAAGTTCCTCACGTTTTAGAATACCAACACTTGTTTCTCTACTGTCAGCACTCTCGTTTCGATTATCACCCAAAACGAAGTATTCATCCTCGCCAAGTTTAATCGGTTCTGCTGCCTGACCGTATCTATCTGCACGGATGACTTCGCGTCCAAAAGATTCATCTAGTTTTTCGCCATTGATATACACATATCCATCCTTAATCTGCACCGTTTCTCCGGGAAGCCCAATAATGCGTTTGATATAAAAAGTTTCTTCCGCATAGCGATAAGGGAAAACAATGATCTCATATCGTTCCGGATCTCTGAATCGATAGGAAACTTTGTCAATAATCAAGTTGTCTTCATCATGTAATGTATTCAGCATGGAATCTCCTGCTACCATTGTTCTCTGTCCTACATAAGTGGTAACCAAATGTACCGTGCATACTAATACCGCTATGTAAAGCCCCCATCCAATTAGTTCGCGTATTTTCCTTTCGTCACTACTCAGATTCTGTATTCTTTCTTCCTTTTCTTTCCTAGCTCGTTCTTTTGCTCTTTTTCTCATTAAATATTCATAACGATATCTTCGTGCCATAATGATTCCTTCTTTCTAGTTTTGAATGGCAGGTATGTTTATAGTATGTTCTATATCATCCCATGAAACGCTAAATGTATATACTGGTTGATAATATCCCTTTTCTTTAAAAGAACGATACCTTTTTATAAATGCACCGATTGCTATTATAAATAAAATACATGATGTAATAATTTCTTTCATAATACCATCTCTCCCCCCAGCATATTTTTATTGTTTAACACCATACGTTTGAAGATATTCTACCAACTGGTCTATTGTTTTTGGGTTTGTAGGATGGTAAACACGGAATCCAGTTTTATCTCCACTAGAAACTACTATGATACTGCTACTCATAAACTGAATTTGAGCATATTCATCCTTGTGGTTTCCCATGTAAAATGACACAATCACTGTTCGACCATCGTAATTTTTATCTGCATCTACATAATCCAAATCCCAAGGCAACAAATTACGAAAATCTTGTCGGTAACTGGAAGTAGCTAAAATTTCTATAATATCTTCAAGCGTAGTGATTTGCTGTTCATTTTGTCCTATTAGATAAGTATCGATAGTATCCTCTCCAATCCCGAAATGGTTAACCATTGCATGAACTGAAACACTATCAATAGAGTTTTTATTTACAGATATTGTATTAGAGAAGGAGTTCGGCCAAAACCGCCAAATGACCAAGTAAATAGCAAGCGCAATTAAAATAATCATAATGAACATCCTAATTCTTTTTTTCACAACTATTCCTCCTCTCGTATCTATTACCTTCTCCTATTTTTTATTTAAACGATCTCTATTTGGCACATTGCCATTGTCTTAAGAGCCGCTTCGTGTGTTTCTACCGTCACTCCTGCACAGCATTTGCTATCTACCTTCACATTTATGTCAGGAAAAGTCGCTTTTATAATAAGCGCATTGGAAACAACACAAATATCCGTACACAATCCTATAATTTCAACATCCTCCAAATGCTCTTCGTTCCAATGTGGCCATCCAAAGTTTGGCTTGTCTATGATTTTACACCCTTCAATATAAAGCCCCTCTGCAATCTGCCAACCTTTCGTCCCCTTGATACAATGCTCAACCGGAAGTTGCTTCCCTTCTGGTGTTTGGAGATAATTATCTCCATGTGTGTCGCGGGTGAAAATGATTTCATCTCCGTTTTGCACATATTCCTGTATTTTTTCTTTTACCTTAGGTACAATAGCAACCGCCTCTTTGGTTCCTAAAGCCATATCTATAAAGTCATTTTGCATATCAACAACAATTAATGTCTTTTTCATTAAACTTTACCTCCAAAATCTTTTTTCGTTTTTCTATTGCTATACTAGATACTATCTTTCCCTGTATAAGATTACCGTCTGACAAATTCTAAATATCGTGTTCCCTGAAACGTAAGTTTTCCGTAATCGCCTTCAGCTAACATTCCGTACTCCATGCCACTCATATGTAATTCCATACGATCTCCGCTTTCTACTTGAAATGTGACATAATATGAAGTTGAATGTGACATGTGGTTGTTGTGGTGACGATGACTCGTGTGCTGTCTTTTCGACACTACAGTAGCGTCTACTGTCAATCTCGGTGAATGGTTGTTTTTGTTCCACTGTGAAATTCCACGAATAAGTGTGAACAGAATCATCCCAAAAACCAAAGCAAACATTAAAGAAAACATAATATCAAATCCACCTACAAAAAACATCTCTCTTCCCCCTTTATCAAACTGCTTTTGTCTTTAACTGCGCCAATACACCTGATACAGACTGAATGGCATCGCGAACTTGTATCTTTGCATCGTTAATCTTCGTCTGCACGAGATAATCAGCGATTACTCCGTCAAAAAAGAAGTCTGCAAAGGATAAAAACCCACCGATGTCAAGACTGAGGTTGTAAGTTCCATTCACATCCCGTAATTCCCTTTGGAATACGGTAAGGTTTCGTTTTGCCTCTTCCATATAGGAAGTTGCTTCATTCATTTTGCTGTGTTTTGCAATTCCAGAAATCAGACCGCCACCGAAAATGTCCCAAAGTCCCCAGTTACTTGCACTGGTAAGCTTCTCTTCGGCTTTTCTGAGACTTGAAAGCGCTCTTTCTCCTGCCTGAATTGCCTCTCTGATTTCTCTCATTTCGTTTGTCATAACTTTTTTCCTCTCTTTCCGCAAGTTCTTGTGGCAGATGAGGATAACAAAAAAGACTTCTACCATGACAACTGCCACAATAAAAGTCTTGCCTGTGTGTCACTGTCAATAGGTTCCGTAACTAATCTGTTCCCCCATACAAATCAATCGTTCGTTATATTTCCATCCCCGTGTATGTCGATGAATTCGCCCAGATAAGTCGGTTCCGGTTTTACAATTGTTGTGACAAAATCTTTGGCTCTTGCTAATACTTCGCGCAAATCCCTCATAGATTGTCCGACGTATGTATGATAATCAGAAGCCACGCCGTAGGCTTCAATTTCTAATTGCTCCGCAATATAAAGCGCCCGGTACAAATGGTATTCCTGTGTGATAATTACCATCTTCTCTACTCCAAACACTTCTTTTGCTCTGTATATACTTTCATATGTCGAGAATCCAGCGTGATCCATAAATACATCTGCCGAATCAACACCTTCATCTATCGCATACTGTTTCATTGTCTCTACTTCGTTATAATCTGTTCTTCCATGGTCGCCGCTCATAAGAAGTTTTTCTGACACGCCAAGTCCATAAACTTCTACGCCTCTCTGCAACCTGTCGCGAAGCATATGGCTGGGCTCCCCGCCTTCTTTGACTTGGCACCCTAATACTAAAATACAATCCATATCTTCTTCATGCAAGTGTTCAGACTCGACAATACGTTCTTTGACAGTATGCTTGACATAACCATTGATTCCAAATAGGGTAAGTAAACCTGCCACGCCAAAACAAACACATATAATTACTGTTCTTTTTACTATCTTATGGTATTTCATCGTTCGCACTCCAAAAGAGAAACAAGTCCCCATTCTCCGCAACTACCAATGTCCCTGACAAATTAATCGCTCCACTACAGCTACCATAATTGTTGTTATCACATTGGCTATAACAATAATTCTTTTTAATTTCTTTGTGTTATCCGTTCTTTTCTTTAGTCCAAAGTACACAATCGGGAGTTCTACTGCAATTGTCATAATAAAAAAACAAATTCCAACTGTGTATGCAGGCCAATGCTCAAACATGTCACTTATGGGTTGATAACCTCTGACACCCATGAGTCGACAATAATTGATGATGTATGGGCATATAAATGATAGTAGATTTGCTATTGAAACATAGGCTAGTATCACATGATAATTTTTTGGTCTGGTACAACGATTTATCATCCCACACTCTATCAATATAGTGGCTATTGCGACTACAGGCAAAACATCATAAGGTCTTGTTTCCGATATCCAGCACCAAGAAGAATTCGCACTGACCACCTGTGGGATAGATAATACTAGTAAAAATACAATGAATAAAGTTGACTTTCTA
>JAZNHX010000213.1:0-16980 GCA_045577115.1 Faecalimonas sp.
TGATATTGTTGACGATGTAGTAGACCTTACCGCCTGCATTGATGAGCTCGTTGTTGCCCTGGAGCTTACCGTCTTCTGCATATTCTTGGTCATCCACTCCGCCCATGATGTGAAGTCTGACATTGTCTTTTCTGCAGGACAGTTCAAAAAAGGCATATATCATAGTTTTAATATCCTTAATCGGTGCAAGACGAACGACTGCACCTATATCAACAATCCCATCCTCTTCCTTGAGAGGAATATTACACAACCTCTCATAACTGATGCCATTTTCAATCACGCGGCATTTTTCCGGCGCACAGCCCATATCAATCTGCGTATGCATGGCTCTTGTAAACAGCGCTGTCACTCGAAATGCTCTCGCATAAATCAAATCAGACAACATGTAGAAAAAATCGATCCAATGTGGCTTAAATGCACGTGCCACCCATTTTGCACGAATAATCTCTTCCTCGCGCTCACGGGTGTAGATGCCATGCTCGGTTAGTAGCAATGGTTTCTTATATATGTAAGCGCCCATAGATGCCAAAAGTCCACCATATCCAGTACAAATTGCGTGATAGCAATCTGTCTCCGGAATTTTCGTTCCCATCAGATAAAGCACCGGCAAGAGTCTGGATCGTACCGAGTGAAATGCATCTGAGAAAGCAATAAAAGGGAAATCACTTTGGCATGTTTCCGTCAATGTTTCTAAAAAACTTTGACTTTTTAAGTAAGACATCGGATTGATCTTCTGTACCTGATATAACTCAAACAACAGATCCCAGTCCGGCTTGTCGGAAAGCACAAGTCTTCTATGAGCTTCTTTTTCTTCTTCATTAAAATGATGTCCAAAAACACCGCTATCCTTGACACGCAGTGCATCATCCAGAAAAACCTGTTGTACCTCCACCACATTGTCAGGTAGCGTGTACACAAATTTGTCCTTATCTTCTGCTTTGGCCCCAATGACCCAAAGCACAAACTCATGCTCAGGCATTTCATTGATGTACTGATGCATCCAGGTAGAAACTCCACCGTTAATATATGGATAACAGCCCTCCAAAATCAAACAAATTCTCACGTTTTACTCCTATTCAAAACGCACGGTAACCGTACTCTTATTTGCTTCCAGTAAATATAAACCTCCTGTAAGGTGGGTAAGTTCTCCGCCCTTTACAGATTTCGGCGACTTCTCATTGAACCGAACCATAAACTGCGCATCATCCACAAAATTTTCAATTGTGATGACCATCTTATCTCCGGAAATCTCTTTATGAGGTGCAACTGCTGCAAAACGTTGCACGGCTGCCGAGAGCTCCGTTCCTGTAAAATTGCGAATACCCGGCGCTGACGTATACAGCCAATCCAGATAACGTTCAAATCGATGGCGCAGCTCATCCCATCCAAGTTCTGCACCACGCTCAGGGTCCAGGGCATCATCCGGATGGGTAAAGTGATTATTGACATAGTGAAGATTCAATTCTGACAACGCCCCCATTGTCATGAAATCGTCCAAATCACACCCTGAAATAATACGCGGCTGGTCAACAACTCCATTTTCATCCACTTCAAATTCCTGCAACAGACAAAAATCAAGCGCATCATCCGGAAGATAAATTCCTGAAAGTGTTTGAATCTCTTTGAACTCTTCCAGCAACAGCTCTCTTCCCTCTTCAGACAAAAGGTTTGACGGTGGTACATAAACCGACATTTCTACATCAGGAAATAATTCATCGCAAAAGTCGATTAGATGCTGAAAGGCCTTTTCCATAGCTGCAGGACTTAGCCATGTTTTATAATCGTAGATACCTCGATAATCTTTATTACCAAGGCACAGCGGCTGATGGTTATACCCGTGATAACCAAGTTCTCCACCTTTGCGGAGAAGCATATTTCCAAAATTTAAAAATGTACCTGTATCCGGCGTTGCATCCGTAGTTCCATCCACTGCATCATCATAACACTCTATGGCAAGACCGGTATATTTGATACCGTATTTGTCCGACAGATTCATCATATCAGGCCACCAGATATTGATATAGAAATCTCTGATAGTCGTCCCGTAATCACGTGTAATGTATGTACTGTTTCCGTCAGGTATCTGTGACGGAAAATCATCCAGATAGAAAGAAGAACCATTGATCACCGGATATAAGTAGACATCCTCAAACAAACTGAGGGATGCGGCAAAAAAGCCACGAAAAGCCTTGTCACACATACCGAAGTTGTCTACTACAAATTTGCCCTCACCATATTTAGCTTCCCATATAAGCGGAACTCCGTCCTGCTTGCCCATTGCAGCGTGGACTATCGTTGTCTCCGGTTTTAGTTGCACAGTTCTTGCAGATTCATATGCATCCGGCACTTGAAAAGCTTTGCCTCCGCCTATCATAAAATCCTCGTTGATATACATACTTTCAACATGTGTATATCCGTAAGACGCTTCAATACCGAGTTTGTTTTCGATTGCTGACGAATAAGCATTCTTATCGATAGTCAACGGAAATAGAACATTTCCGCCGTCGTACACCCACTTACAGATATCTATTAACTCTTCTCCTATATAGGAAAGATCAGAAAAAAGTACAATTACAACGGAACAGGACTGATAATCCGGTATAGGAGCATGAGCCAAATCAACTTCAATAGTTCCTATCTTCATATCTTCCATCATAACCTCGAACTGTTCGTACGCCGAAGCCGAAGCTTTATCATCGCTACTGTACAGAAGTAAGGTGTCTTTTTCAAGTTCCTCACACGCCTGTTCTTTTGTAACAACCTGCTTCTGTGAAAGAAATGCCATTTCCTTTTGGGTATAGTGAACCTGTACACCACTTAATTCTACAAAAAGCACCACTGAAATGAGAGCAAAAATAAATGCAATGACCAATATTCCTTTAAATCTAAACTGATCAAATTTTGCTTTTAATTTTCCCAAAACGCCAATACCTCCTTAGATTTTGACGAAAGAAAGATATGACTCTCTACAATCTCATTTAATAGTTTCTTGATATCCTCGCCTCTTCCTAGTGATGCAAGATACTGTAAGCGCAAGAGATAATACTCCTCCCTTTTCGGATAAGCCTCCTTCATCTGCCTTAAATACTCGCTGGCAAGTGTATAGTTTTTACGTTTCAAATCATTCTCGATGGCTCTCATATAATCCGTAATACTGCCACCTGCTGCAATTTTCTTTTGCACCAGCGTAGAAAAGAGTTCCCGATTAAGAACTTCCACTTGTCCCTGCATCAGATTTTGGGATAGACATCCCCATAAAAAGTCTGTATATTTTTCCAAAATGGCAGGATTGTCCGGCTCTAGAGCGTACTGTCTTTCATACTCTTGAAGCAGATAATCGTTTTCCTTGGATATCTCCACCATCGCCGTCACGGCATAGTGAACAACCTCAGTATCCTCATTATTTCCCGCTTTCTGTAAAAACTCGATATACTCTTTTGGATTATCATTCAGAACATCCATAATAATGGATCTGCGTTCCTTCGGCGAATTGACAAGCAATGCTTCCTCTATTGGAACTGTATATTTCGCATTCTTCTTGTCGTCTACAGTAACACTTTTATAGAGTTCAGATTCTATTTTAAGTTTTTCTACACCAACATCAATGCTGTCATCTGCCTTAAACAGAATCTGAAAATGTAAAATAAGTACAGTGAGCAACCCCCAAAAAGGTAAGAATAAAACTACAAAGAACATATACCGATGTACTTTTAAAATATGAAATTCAATTCCCAAATACACAAGCAGACAAATCAGTAAATGTACTGCCAACAAAATAATATATAACATGAAAACCGCTTCCTTATTGAATGCTAATAACCTCTACACTGAAATCTTCAAAACGCGGCAAGATAAACGGAAGGTCATCCTCTGTTGCCTGCGAGAGTAGTAACCGTATTTTTCCATTAGGAGTAGCACCAAGAATATCATTGGCACGTACTTTTCTAGATATAAGCTCATCCATTTCACAATATGAACGCCCTTGATTGTCAATTTCCAACAGAATATAGGTGGATACCTTTTTCTCTGAAAGAGCCACGTAATTCTTAAGGCATTCCTCAAACGCCTCCTCATTCATAATATGCGTACCTGAAATATACTGCTGCCCATAAATAGCCTGACAGTAATCAAAAGCTCGAAGCAGTGACATCTGCACAAGGTCACATAAAATCTTAAACAGATTCACATAGTAAAGTGAACGTTGATCGATGTCTGCTTGCCACAAGAAAATCAAAAGCACAAGCTCTTTGCCACGATATACTCCGGCCGCATACATCGGAAATTCCGGTTTCAATTTCGTGTTACGCCAAATCTCCCCAGATTGTATGGTATCGATAATCTCCGCATAGGTTTCCATAGAGATGGAACGTGATACAACATCAATAATGTCACGCGACGATACCTCTAAACGTCCAAATGTGCTATTTTTATTGACGGAATACACCGTAATACTCTTGTTTTCCAAAACCTCCTCAAAGGTTTCCATAATTCTTAAATATAACAAATGCTGCTCAACCGTATCTAATTTACGTGTGATGTCAAAAATCTTTCCAAAACTGTCTTTCGAACCAATAATCTGCTTTTTCAAATCTCGTTTTTCGCGATATGTATCCTCATATATTTCACGTGTGAAAACCAGTTTGTTTTCCAGCAGTTTGTTTTGCTCTGATACAAAACGTATGGTGTCGTCCTTGCGAAGCTTAATATATCCACATAATGCCCCGACTAGGAAAAAGAAAACAAATGCCAGCCAGTTCGTAGGCTCATAAAAAATAGTCAGTAAATTCGTTCCGGAACTGACCTTTGCAAATAGCCATGAGATACTGCTTAATGTCGCAGCCAAAAGGCCAAAATTCAATCCATGAACCGTAGCCATGATAACGATATATGCCATCCGAAAATCAACAATTGAGAAAATGACTGCTGAATCTGTGAAATACAACAATAACTCCGTAATGATGAATAAGATGACAAGTTCTGCCACTTTCACGAAGAGGCTGTGTTCCTCCAACCACTTTTTCACTCTATCCCAGATAGTTTCGACATCTTGCGCTTTTAAGTGTAAGTATTTTTCATACTCTTCAGCCAAATCTTCCAATATGGATATCTTGGCAAACCAACCGTATTCGTTGCGAAGTGCCTTGTTGTTCGCTGCCACTTCGTTATGAGTTCCTTGTCCCGAAAAATCCACTTTCGCACCTTGTTTCAAGGCCAGCAACTTGTCTCTAAGCTCCGAAAAACGATGTCCAAAATCATCCACCACCGTTAAAATTCCGCTTCCACTCTTCCAGTTGTCAATTAGACGTGAAAGTAACTTAGAAAGATCTCCCAAGCAAAGAAAATGCATAGTATCCTGAGGTTGTTCCTCAATAACCACTGTTTTATGTGCATGTATCTTGTCAAACATTTTATATAGAAAATCCTTCTTATATGTACCCGAATAAAAATACGGTATCTGCACAATCTTAATGTCAAGGCTCGAATCACTAGCATAAAATTTACACAAATTTTCCTTTGCCGCTGACAAAATGGCATGAGATGTTTTTCTTGAAAACGAGGAATCCAAAGAAGACAGGAAGATAATCTTCGTTCCTTTTTGTAACTCTTTCGAATATTTTAAAACCTCTCTCAGTTCCTCTGAATCGTTTTTCTCAGTAGTATGATATGTAAGGTCACCTGAGAAATAGACAACTAAATCAAACTCATACGTTTCGAAAATAGCCTTGATAGACGGCTTTCGTATCCGAAAGAGTTTAATCTTATCAGCGGAGCCAAGCTCCGTATTGCCAATAACTGTAACCTTGCTCTCGGGAAAAGTCTCATTAATGAATTCTGTCGTCAAATACTGCGTGTTTCCAATACAGAGTACATGCTTTGGAACAAAACCCGTCATTTCTAACGCAACCGTTCTTCTCTTTAAAAACTTTTCACGAAGCGATACTAAACTACTATGATTCACAACTCTCAAAAGGCAATCTGTCAATGCTTCGTTAAACACGCCACACATGCCACTGGAAATCATCTGAATAGCCACATCCTGAGAAAACGCATCCTTATAACTTCGATTACTAGTCAATGCGTCGTAGGAGTCAGCAAGTGCAACAACTTGAGCCGAGATAGGAATCTCATCTCCTTTCAGACCATCAGGGTAACCGGTTCCGTCATAGCGTTCATGGTGGGCTCGAGCGATTTCCGCAGCATACTGCTTTATCTTAGGATTCAGTTCGCCAAAATCAAGCTCGCGAATGATATTCTCACCGAAAACAGAATGTTTTTTTATAATATCATATTCCACAGGAGAAAGTTTTCCCGGATAATCCAAGATGCTTTTCGGTATCTGAGATTTCCCAATATCATGCAGGCAAGATGCAATCGCAATCGCTTCTATGTCTTCATCGGATAAAGAATATAGTTGTTCTTCCTGCAAACGACGCAAAATTAGTTCTGTAAGCATTCTTACATGATAGATGTGAAAACCACTTTCGCCATTTAATATTTCAGGAATTGTACTGTCGCTAACACTTTGCATTTCCAGCGTTTTTACATCTTCTTCCGTGCAAAGCACCAAAACAGAATTTTCACTTGCCATACTGACTTCCTCCTTCCGTTTTTGTATAATGTCTTAACTTATAATTTTAATGTATTCATGCACATTTGTCAAATATTGGCACCTTAAATCAACACATGAACTGACATGTTAAAACATCGTTGTAATCCAATATATCACCCCCAGCACCCAACTGGTAAATATGCCATATAAAATCACCGGTCCCGCAATGGTGAATATCTTACATCCAATTCCGAAGACCTGTCCCTCTTTTTGGTATTCAATGGCAGGTGCCGCAACGGAATTGGCGAATCCGGTAATCGGAACCAATGCTCCCGCCCCGGCCCACTGTGCAAGCTTTCCATACACATTAAATGCTGTAAGAAGCACACTGATTAGCACCAGAATCAATGATGTCCATGCGCCCGCATTTTCCTCCGAGAGTCCCTGCTTCTTACAGAAATCGAGAATGAACTGTCCAACTACACAGATGGCACCTCCTGTCACAAATGCCCTCGCCATATTGACTAAGAGATTACTTTTCGGTGTCTTCTCTTCCACATATGCCTTATACTGTTCTTGTTTTTCTTTATTCATAATGTTCCTTTCTACCATCCAAAGAAAAAATAGACGAGCGCACCCACTACCTTCCCGATGGCTATTCCTAAAATAATAAACCCGATTCCTTTCGTGAGGTTAATACGCCTTAGAAAGATTGGAAATACGTTGAGCACCTCTGCAAGTGCCAGTGCCCAACACCCCGCAAAAATGCCGGATAAGATACCAAATACCCCCAAAAGCGGAGAAATGATTGTCAATGGGACTTCATATAGCAGAACCAGGTTACCTAAGATGCCTCCGAGTGCAACTGCATCCTCATAAAGACCGATTCGATTGGCCGTACCAGTTCTGTCTGCAAAATCAGAAACAACACCAAGACTGACAATGAATCCGAACAATCCTCCTGCAACAATTGCCCCGGCACTAAGACCGATGAGAGCCATTATGATTTGTTTTACCAACATCTAATTCTTGCCCCCTTCTTGAACTCTGCGCAATCAGTGTTGTCTGAATGTCGTTTTCATACAGGCTCATCTCAACCTCAATCGGAGTCGGATCAACTGTAAATTTTCTCTTGCCAAAATGATTGAAGAACAAAATAATTCCCAGCCCCAGACCGATGCTGTACGTGAGTTCTAAGATGTTAAACCCTGCTGCCTTCTTCCCCATAAATTGCTCATAGATCTGTTCAAAAATTTCCGGTACTCCAGAGTCATTATTAAACGCCATAATCGCGAACGCTGCACCGACAAAGCAGGTGACGACAACCAGTATAACCTGACACGCTTCCCACACCCGATTCTTCTGTTTCGTTCCCTCATAAGTTACAATGATATCGCTGGCTCCGACGTTCTGAATTTCCAAGTTCGGAAACTCTTTGTGAATACACTCAATAATCTTTAAAACAGAGACAACGTACCGATGCTTTCCCACATCCGGTATCTTAAGAAACTTGAGTGATTTAATTTTGGATAAGACATGTTCCTGCGCACATTCCATTGAAAGTAAGTCGCCCAATATCACGTCCTGTTGCTTTACCTCAACATTCTGCTCTCCCTTGATGTACAGAATCTCCTTCGCTACTGACATATCTTTTTCCATCCCTTATAGGAAGCAGATACGAGCGTGCCTTCCGCCTGAATTCTCTCTTCATTTAACCCGTGATAATAATAAAGAATCCCCATAATCACTGCTATCATAACAACACATAACAGACAAATGCGGACTCTTTTCTTTGCTTTTTCCATAAACTCCACCTTCTTTCAAAAAATAGTATGGCTATTTTTCTCCAAAAGATACATCTATTTTCCCTCTTAAATTTTTCAAAATTTTCTTTTCCATGCGTGAAACCTGAACCTGTGAAATTCCAAGTTCTTTTCCCACCTCTGTCTGCGTTTTGTTCGCAAAATAACGCAGATAGATCAGTTGCCTTGCCTCCTTTTCCAACTCATCTAAAAGTTGCTTTAGCAGCATGCGATTTAATATTTTTTCTTCCTGTTCTTCTTTTTCCTCCAACTTGTCCATCAAAGCAACCTCATTGCCATCCTTTTGATAAACAGGCTTATACAAGGATTCCACCTCATTGCCCGAATCCAATGCCATAATCAGTTCTTCCTGATCCACTTGCATCTGGGTTGCCAGCTCCTCTACAGTGGGTTCCCGTTGTAACTCTTCCTGCAGCTTTTCTCGCATTTGATACGCTTTGTAAGACAATTCCTTAAGTGAACGGCTCACCTTAATCATACCGTCATCCCGGAGGAAACGTTTGATCTCCCCAGATATCATCGGCACGGCATAGGTTGAAAACTTTACGTCATAGGATAAATCAAACTTATCGATTGCCTTTAAAAGCCCAATGCTGCCTATCTGAAACAGGTCATCAGGCTCCACACCTCTTCCATAAAATCTTCTTACAACACACCAAATGAGACCCACATTCTCTTCCACTAACTGTACTCTCGCTTCTTCATCCCCGTCGTGCGACTTGCGAATCAAAGCGATTGTGTGGTCCATAATTCCCTTCCTTTTCCGATTTCTTTCTGCATTTTCACCAAAGTCCCCTGTCCAAGTTCAGATTCCACAGAAATCTCATCCATAAATGCTTCCATAAAAGAAAAGCCCATGCCGGAACGCTCAAGTTCAGGTTTCGATGTGAATAACGGCTGCATTGCCTGTTCCACATTCTCAATACCTTTTCCATGATCTTCAATTTCTATGTAAAGTATGTGTTCTTCCAGACGACACCTTATTCGAATTTTGTCAATTTCCTTTTCGTAACCATGAATGATTGCATTTGTCACTGCCTCGGAAACTGCTGTTTTTACATCTGCAACCTCCTCAAGCGTTGGATTTAACTGCGTCATAAATGCCGCAACAGCCACTCTTGCAAATCCTTCATTCACAGATTTACTGTCAAATAACAATTCCATTTCATTTGTGTTTTTCATACCTCTTCCTCCTCATATATTTGAATAATTTTCGTTACACCTGACATTGTCAGGATTTTTTTCATTCTCTCATTCGCATGCACTGCCCACACTTCTCCCCCAAGCAGATACACCATTCGATAGCGTCCCATAATTACACCGATCCCGGAACTGTCCATAAAATTGGTTTCTCCAAAATCGAATATCACACATTTGATGTGATGTTTTTCAATCAGACGGTCCGATTTTCTCCTGATTTTTTCTGCATTGTGATGATCAACCTCACTCGGAAGGAAGATTGTCAAACAATTTTCTTCCACCTGATACTTCATTCATAACTCCCCCTTACGTTTCTATACCTCCAGAACCTGCCCCCGGCAGCTTCCTACGAATGCTTTGGCAACAAAAAAGAACACGGGATGCTCTTCATCCACATGTTCTCTTTCGTAAACTCTTATTGTCCTGTTGTTCCTTCCGAACTTGTCGTCTCCGCCGGTGCCATCAGTGCTTTGGCACGATTTGCAATATCTGTATCTGGAAACAGTTCGATAATACGATTATATTTTGCAGTTGCCTTTTCTGCTTCATTCTGCTTAAGATAAATATCAATCAGCATGTAAAGTGTCTCACCGTTCTTGTATTTCTCATCCATAAGTACAATTCGCTCCAGACACTCTATCGCTCGTTTGTAATTCACAGCCTCATAAGCCCTTGTAGCGATCGGGTAAAGTTCGGCACATTCTGCAGCAAACACCTCTTTTGCAATCTTTTCATATGTGGCCTTTCCCGCATCCCCCAGGGACTCTGTCTTGATGGTCAACAGTTCATCGACCAGAGTCGTTCTCTTATAATCCGACTTATAATAATGTTCGATCACTGCTACAAGAATCTCATAACTCGCCTGCGTTCCTTGCGCTACTTGTTTCTCTGCCTCAGTCTGTTCACTGGTCGCCTTGTATCCCTCGACTTCTTTTTTCAGAAGTTGTACTTCTGTCTCAAGGGCGGCTATCTGTTCACTGTAGACAATGACTTCACGGTTCGTCTTCGTGTTCATATTCCGCTTCATTGTCGGCACAGCAAGGAACCATACAACTGCAGCTCCAACAACCAATCCAATGACAATGTTCAAGATAGTAAGCAGTGCTGCATTGTCCTTGAGTGTTGCTGATACCGGCTGAATAATGGTCTCATTTCCAAGATTATAGGAAATGGTCTGTGCCTTCTCCATCTTTAAATGGGCAGCTTTATCTCTATGTAACTGCGTTAATTCATGCATATAACGAAGTGTCACTTCGTTGGTTGAATCCAGCCTGTGCGCTTTGCGAATCAGTTGTCTCGCTTTCGCATACTGCTCTGTCTGCAGATACAATAACGCGAGTAATTGATACGCCTTTAGGAATGTCGGATGTGCTGCAATTACTTTTTTCAGTTGTATCGCAGCCAGATCCTCTCCATTTTGCTGACAATATACCAGACATTGATTGTATTTTTTGACTGCCTGATCAATCACATCCAACTCACTCGGCGACTCCTGTACTTTCTTGATATAGTAGTTTGCGATATTGCCGTGTGTCTTAATGTTCTTACTGATAATCCACTCTACAAGAGCCTCTGCAACTTCTCCACGTCCATAGTAAACTAGCCCAAGAAGATTTCGCGACGCAATATTATCTCGATTATATTGCAGACTCTTTTTTAAGGAAATGACAGCGCCTGACAGGTCTCGGATATTTGCTTTTTTTAATCCATCGTTATACCACTGGTTCGATAGGTATACTAATTTTTTTGCATATTCCACTTTATCCACCGTCACTCTTTATTTTTTCTGTAATTCCTTGAGGAGATCCGTCATATCAGTCAAGTCTTCCTGATAAACAGCTTCCTCTATATCCTCAACCTCTAGACAAGGTTTGAATTTCTTTAACTCTTCTTCAAAATTTAACATTTGTTCTCCCCCTAACACAATCATCATACGCACTTGCTGATAAAAAAGCAATATCTATCCGTACGCATTTTTCGAGGTTTCTCTACATTTTCGCTCCTTCCGGATTCTCCACCGGCGGAACATATTCTGAAGCCAAAACTAATTGTCCATGACTATACACATACTCCACAGAACTGCGGAATACACGATTGCTGGAGCCTACCTGTGACACGACAATCTTATCACCCTCTTCCAAGCGTTTTCCCTTGAGTTCAATATGCGCATCATTGTAGAACGTTGTCTTTTGTTTATCTCCATTGACGTAAACCTTACTGTTTACTGTCATATTTTCTCCGTAGAAATTGTATGATTCCTCTCCACTTTGTTCCATGCCGCTTAAAGTAACATCCAAAATACCCATTTGGAAGTTTCCGTCTACCGTAGGCGCATTTTCTTTACCTCCATACACGAAGCATTTTCCATACAGCATGTCATATTGCAAAATTTCCAAATCAGAGAGATATTTCTGCGTCTGACGCCTTGTCTGATGATAATTAAACACTGTTCCCGAATGGATGTCCAGTCTGTCGAACACCTCTGCCGTTAACTGATATGTCGCAAGAGTTTTATCCTGTTTTTCCAATCCTATATTATCCCAGATGACATAATTGGTATTAAACAGATAACGACTTGTGAGGTCACTAGCCTCGAGACCCATTGTCGGCAGATGGTCACCATAAAGTACCAGTACTGTTGGTTCTCCTCTCTGCTCTAAATGAGCGATAAGGTCAGCAATAAATTTATCTGTCTCATGCAAATGGTTTACATAATATTCCCATGCACGCATCTTGACCTCATCTTCAATACCTTCTACTGTAATCAGTGGGTTTTCCAAGACTTCCTCATAATCTCCATGGCCTTCTACAGAAATACAGAATACAAAATCCTGCTGCTCCGTAGAATCCATCGCATTTAAAATGTGTTCTGTCAAGATATTATCCTTTGCCCATCCATTTTCCGTATATTGCAAAACATTCATGAACTCTTTGCTGGTATAACTGTCAAAGCCCATCATATTAAATACATCTGCACGACTGTAGAAGTTACCGCCATTATTATGAAGTGCATGTGCACCATAACCAAACGTCTTAAGTGCAGTCGCAACACTTTCCATCGGTTGATATTTTGCAATTGTTTTATATGGATACTCTCCCGGTCCAAAGTAACGCATACTCATACCAGTCAGAACCTCAAACTCTGTATTTGCAGTACCTGCCCCAACCGATGGCACTTTACAATATCCCGTCGAATAATTTTCCATCAGATAGTGAAAAGTTGGAATTGGGTCCAGCGATGTCTCAAAGAACTCTACTTCGTCTACATCAAAAAATGACTCCAACTGAATCGTAATAATATTCGGCATTTCTTTACGATTGGTAGTACTTTCCGTAAGTTTACCGCCCTGAGTAATCTCGCTTATTGTATAACCATTATACGCATTTGGTTCTGATATTCCTGTATTGAACAGACTTGCTGTAAAGCAATATGGCAAACCATAATCCTCGTAGGCAAATGCAATGTTTCCGAAATAATTGGAAAGAACACGCTTCTCAATTGCAAAATCTGTCACTAGACTCATAGTTCCGAAGGTTGCAACCACAGCCACGAGCGTCGGAATGCGATGCATTTTCCCCGTAAACTGTCCGCCGCGTCTCCACATCGATACAATCCATGCAATTACAGCCAGAATAAGTGTAATCAGCATTGCACCCTGTGCACCCGTAAAATACTTATCAATCATAGTTGTGACATCGCCAATCATTTTTAAATCCTGAGCATTGAATGGCGTTACGCGCACACTCAGCATGTATCCGTTCACACATCCGATGACTAACCAGAATACTGTAATGATAATGCGGAAAAACACACGTCTTCTCACCAGATATACCAATAAGAATGTGATAAAAACCATATAAGTGTTATAGAGGAAAGTCCACGGTGTAGACACCATGTATTGCAACGCCGATCCCAAACTGTGTCTAGAGATTGCCTCAATGACAAGATTAATCACACATGACAACAAAAAGTGCAATGGCAGCGAAAATACATTCATCCAATTATAAACAGGTTGCATTTTCTTCGCAAACTTACTGTTTCTGCGTTTCTCCAGAATCTGTTGTCTTCTCTCTTTCCTCTGTCTCAGATATTCCTTGATATCTTCTTTCCTTATTTGAATACGTTTCATACTCTAACCTCGAAACTATTTTCTAAGTCCTGCAAGACGCTCTTTTACTTGTTCCATCATTTGTGTATATTTTTCCAATTTGGCCTTTTCTTCGTTAATCTTTGCTTCCGGTGCCTTGCTGATGAATTTCTCATTGCTCAGCATTCCGTTTACACGTGCAAGTTCCTTCGTGAGTCTCTCTTCTTCTTTTGTGAGACGTTCAATTTCCTGCTCAAAATCAACCAAGTCTTCCAATGGCAAATATACAACCGCATCTGTCACTACAACAGATACCGCATCTTCCCCAATTCCTACTCTGTTTCCTTGAACCACAATCTCGCTTGCGTTCATAAGCGGTGCTGCAGACTCTTTCATTGCAGCAAATCCAAGGCATAATTCATCCTTCTCACTTACTACGAAAGTCTTCGCCTTGCGGCTCGGTGCAACATTCATCTCAGCACGAACGTTACGAACACCACGGATGACTTCCTTCATACGCTCTACAATGCGTTCCTCTGTTGCAAAGTTCCACTCTTCCTTGTACTGTGGCCACTCTGACATCATCAATGACTCTTCCTCCGGCACAAGTGCACTGTAGATTTCTTCTGATACGAATGGCATAAATGGATGTAACATCTTAAGCCCATTTGCAAGTACAGTCTTGAGTGTCCAAAGAGCAGCGTTTGCTCCCTTCTTATCCTCATCTGCATGCCAGATACGATATTTTGCAAGTTCAATATACCAGTCACAGAACTCATCCCAGATAAAGTCATATACCTTCTGAAGTGCGATACCAAGTTCGAACTTGTCCATGTTCTCTGTTACTTCTTTTGCAAGTGTATTTACTTTAGAAAGTACCCACTTATCCACAACAGAAAGAGCACTTTCGTCCGGAATTGTGATTGCCTTATCTTCCATATTCATCATGATAAAACGAGAAGCATTCCATACCTTATTAGCAAAGTTTCTGTTTGCCTCTACTCTCTCATCATAGAATCTCATATCATTACCAGGTGCATTACCTGTAACAAGTGTCATACGAAGAGCATCTGCACCGTACTGTTCAATGATTTCCAATGGATCAATACCATTTCCTAATGATTTACTCATCTTGCGCCCCTGTGAATCACGAACCAGACCATGAATGAATACAGTGTGGAATCGTTATTTTCCTGTATGAGCGTAAGCCGACAATACCATACGAATTACCCAGAAGAAAATGATGTCGTATCCTGTTACAAGCACATCCGTCGGATAGAAGTAGTCCATCTCTTCTGTATTTTCCGGCCAGCCAAGTGTAGAGAATGGCCATAATGCAGAACTGAACCATGTATCCAATGTATCCTCATCCTGTGTGAAATGTGTTCCTCCACAGTGTGGACAAACCTCAGGAACCTCTCTTGCCACTACAAATTCACCGCACTTATCGCAGTAATATGCAGGAATTCTGTGTCCCCACCAGATTTGTCTTGAAATACACCAGTCACGGATATTTTCAAGCCAGTGCAAATAGATCTTATCAAAACGCTCCGGAACAAATTTTAATTCTCCCGTCTTGATTGCATTGATAGCCGGTTTTGCAAGTTCTTCCATCTTCACAAACCACTGTTGCTTAATGAGTGGTTCTACCGTTGTATGACATCTGTCATGTGTACCAACATTGTGTGAATGGTCTTCGATTTTCACAAGATACCCTTGCTCCTGTAAATCAGCAACAATTGCTTTTCTCGCTTCATAGCGGTCCATACCGGCATATTTTCCACCGAGTTCATTAATCGTAGCATCATCATTCATTACGTTGATTTCCGGTAAGTTGTGACGTTTTCCAACCTCAAAGTCATTCGGATCATGAGCCGGTGTAATCTTAACCGCACCTGTTCCGAAATCCTTGTCCACATAACTGTCTGCAACAATTGGAATCTCTTTGTTCACAAGTGGTAAGAGCGCCATCTTGCCAACAATATCTGTATATCTCTCATCATCCGGATGAACTGCGATAGCAGTATCACCGAGCATTGTCTCCGGACGTGTTGTAGCAATCTCAAGGAAACGGTCTGTTCCTACGATTGGGTACTTGATGTGCCAGAAATGTCCTGCCTGTTCCTCATGCTCTACTTCTGCATCAGAAAGACAAGTCTTACATACCGGACACCAGTTAATAATACGAGGTCCTTTGTAAATATAGCCTTCTTCATATAATTTGATAAACACTTCCTGTACTGCATTTGAACAGCCTTCGTCCATGGTAAAACGCTCTCTGTCCCAGTCACAGGATGTGCCTAATTTCTTAAGCTGTGATGTTATTGTTCCACCATACTCTTCTTTCCATTCCCAAGTTCTTGCAAGGAAACCTTCGCGGCCCAATTCCTTTTTATCAATGCCTTCTTTTTTAAGTTGCTCCGTTACCTTTACCTCTGTTGAAATCGCAGCATGGTCTGTTCCCGGAACCCAAAGTGCATTGTATCCCTGCATTCTTTTATAGCGAATTAAAATATCTTGAAGTGTATTGTCAAGAGCATGTCCCATGTGCAGCTTACCTGTGATATTCGGTGGTGGCATTACAATGGTAAATGGTTTCTTGCTTCTGTCCACTTCTGCATGGAAATATTTCTTTTCCATCCATCTTTCATAAAGTTTCGATTCAATCTCTTTCGGATTGTAAGTTTTTTCAAGTTGCTTGCTCATAGCTTCCTCCTTGTTTGCTTGCGCACTCTTCATTATACTATATAATTTCTTGGTTTGTGGTGATTTTCACAGAATCTTAAGATTTTCATCCTTAGTTTAGGCACATAATTATTAGTTCTGGCTTCGTTTTTGGTGCATTTTCTTGCCTTTTACGGTGCGACTCTTTCTTTTTGATATGTGCACCGTAGGAAATTGATGTTATTCATGCCTTTACGGTGTATTGTAAGGAAATCCAAATCCTCACCGTAGAAACAGGTACATTTTATGTGTTTCAGTCGAATATTTACGGCGTGCATTTTAACTTTTCTAAGATGCACCGTAAATTGTATAATGCATCAAATAGATGCCACGGTGTGAAAACAATAAAATGAACCTTGCACCGCAAAACATTCTTACCAGAGTTTTAAGTCACCCCTACACTTGTCATAAATCCACCTAAAAAAGCCCCTTGCATCTAGCAAAGGGCGAAAATCCGCGGTACCACCTTTATTTATACCTTATCGGTTCGATAACGTGAACCACTCCGAGATACTCTACTGTCAGTTCAAATATCCGGTTCAAAAGCTACCTTCCACATTTCTATCTTTAGACTACCTTTCAGCCGGTGAGCAGT
>JAZNHX010000214.1:0-2573 GCA_045577115.1 Faecalimonas sp.
CTTATGAATTATATCAGAAAAATCAATACGGTAAGTACTTAAAAGACGTATTAGAAGGGAAGTATATTGATTAATTATGAAAGTAACTGAGACAAAGATTCCGGGCGTTATCATAATTGAACCGGATGTATTTGGAGATCATCGCGGATATTTTATGGAAACGTATTCAACAAAAAAATACGAAGAAATTGGTATTACAACAACATTTGTACAGGATAATATGTCATTTAGTGCACAAAAAGGTACTCTTAGAGGATTACATTTCCAAAATGCACCGATGGCACAGGCAAAACTTGTATCATGTACAAAAGGTACAGTCATTGACGTTGCAGTAGATATCAGAAAGGGCAGCCCTACATACAAGCAATGGGTTGCAGTGGAACTGAGCGCAGAGAACAAGAAGCAGTTCTTTATTCCAAGAGGATTTGCACACGGATTCTTGACACTTACAGATGACGTGGAATTCCGTTATAAGGTGGACAATCTGTACTCAAAAGAGCATGATAGAGGAATCCGCTATGATGACCCAACCATTAATGTGGATTGGGGAAGTTTACTCAATGGTATTGAACCAATTTTATCAGAAAAAGATACAACAGGACCTATTTTAGATAATAGCGATTGTAATTTTGTATATGAAGGAGAATAAGGAATATGAAGATTTTAGTAACAGGTGGAGCAGGATTTATCGGAGGTAACTTCGTACATTACATGGTAGACAAATATCCGGAAGATATGATTGTGAACTTGGACAACCTCACATACGCAGGTAACCTTGAGACATGTAAACCGGTAGAAGGAAAACCAAACTACAAATTTGTAAAAGGTGATATTGCTGACAGAGCATTTATCTTTGACTTGTTTGAAAAAGAAAAATTTGATGTTGTAATCAACTTTGCAGCAGAGTCACACGTAGACAGAAGTATTGAAGATCCTGAAATCTTTGTTAGAACAAACGTTATGGGTACAACTACACTTTTAGATGCATGTAACAAATACGGTATCCAGAGATATCATCAAGTATCTACAGATGAAGTGTATGGAGATTTGCCATTAGACAGACCGGACCTCTTCTTTACAGAGACAACTCCACTTCATACATCAAGCCCATACAGTTCAGCAAAAGCTGCAGCTGACCTTTTTGTACTTGCATACCACAGAACATTTGGACTTCCTGTAACAATCAGCAGATGTTCCAATAATTATGGTCCATACCACTTCCCAGAGAAATTGATTCCGCTTATGATTTCAAGAGCATTGGCAGATGAATCTCTTCCGGTATATGGTACAGGTGAAAATGTCAGAGACTGGTTACATGTCTATGACCACTGTGTAGCAATCGACTTAATCGTAAGAAAAGGTCGCGTTGGTGAAGTCTACAATGTTGGTGGACATAACGAAAGAACGAATCTTGAGGTTGTTAAAACGATCCTAAAAGCATTAGACAAACCAGAAAGCTTAATCACATATGTAGCTGACAGAAAAGGTCATGATATGAGATATGCAATCGACCCTACAAAGTTAGAGACAGAGCTTGGATGGGTTCCAAAATACAACTTTGATACAGGTATCGCACAGACTATTCAATGGTACTTGGACAATGAGGAATGGTGGAAGAATATTCTTTCAGGAGAATACCAAAACTATTTCCAAAAGATGTATGTAGAAAAAGGAAGAGTAGAATAATATGAAAGTATTAGTTACCGGTGTAAAAGGCCAATTGGGCTATGATATTGTAAAAGAATGTGAAAAGAGAAATATCGAAGCTGTAGGTGTAGATATCGATGAGATGGATATCACAAATGCCGCACAGGTAGAAGAAGTAATCAAAGGAGCACAGGTGGATGCAGTTATCCACTGTGCTGCTTGGACTGCTGTGGATAAAGCGGAAGAAATGATTGATATTTGTAGAAAAGTCAACAAAGACGGTCCTGCAAATATTGCGAAAGTTTGTGAGGAACTAGATATTCCGATGATGTACTTCTCAACAGATTATGTGTTTAATGGTCTTGGAGAGGAACCTTGGATGGAATACGGGGAGAGAGAACCTCTTAATATTTACGGACAGACCAAATACGAAGGTGAATTGGAAGTAGAAAGACTTGAGAAACACTTCATTATCCGCATTTCATGGGTGTTTGGTGTAAACGGTCACAACTTTATTAAGACAATGCTTCGTCTTGGTGCAGAAAGAGGAGAAGTGAGTGTAGTAAATGACCAGGTTGGTTCACCTACTTACACATACGATCTTGCAAAACTTTGTGTAGATATGATTCTGACAGACAAATATGGGAAATATCATGCGACAAACCAAGGATATTGCAGTTGGTACGAATTTGCATGTGAGATTTTCAAACAGGCAGGTATGGATGTGAAAGTGAATCCGGTGGATTCAAATGCATTTCCTGTAAAAGCGACTCGTCCGAAGAACAGCCGTATGAATCAGACAGAATTAGATAAAAATGGATTTGACAGATTGCCGACATGGCAGGATGCATTGACAAGATATTTAAAAGAAAATCAAGCATAAAATAAAACTACAAAAAACAGATGACATCAATCATCTGTTTTTT
>JAZNHX010000215.1:0-17554 GCA_045577115.1 Faecalimonas sp.
CACTGCAGCATATGCTTCCGGCAAAATATCATCTAATGTTGCTCCGTCTGCAAGGCGTTCTCTAAATTCCTGTGTTTTATTTCTCAACTCCTCATCTGAAAGCGCCTGCATCTGTGGCTCCAATGCCTCAATGCGGTCTGCAATCGGATAGATTCGCTTTAATTCATTCTCACTGTGTGTTCCAAATATTTTTTCGATTAACTTCATTCCTAACTCCTTGTTTGCCAAAATTTACTGTAAATTTTATTCTAACACTTTATCTTGTTTTGTTCAACCAAGTTTAGAGATTCTTTACGATTTCATACGGAATTTTTCCACCAAACAAGTCCAATGCACTTCCAATCGTAAAATCCAATTTACCTTCTGACATGGTTTCAAATGTTTTTAAATCTTCCATACTACCAATTCCGCCTGCATATGTAATTGGAATCTTGTTCCAATCTGCAAGAATCTTCACCAATTCAAGTTCTACTCCGGAAGATTTTCCTTCTACATCCACGCCGTGAACCAAGAACTCATCACAGTATTGTGAAATGTCATCTAATAATTGTGGGGTCACTTCTACATTGGTAAAAGTCTGCCATCTATCCGTCACTACATAGTACTTGCCGTCCTTCTTGCGACAACTGAGATCAATCACCACATGTTCCTTTCCAACTGCGGCAACCAGTTTCTTCAGATTATCCCAGTAGATTTCGCCATCCTTAAATACATACGAAGTAACAATCACATGACTGGATCCTGCTTCGATATACTCTTTAGCATTGTCTGCGGTAATGCCTCCGCCAATCTGCAAACCGTTCGGATATGTACGAAGTGCAAGCATCGCCTGCTCCTTTGTTGCTTGGTAATACTCTGATGTCTTGGAATTCAGAAGAATAATATGTCCACCTACAAGCCCGTCTTTTTTATAGGTTTTAGCGTAAAAGTCCGCTTTGTAGTCTGAGGCAAAATTCGTAATTGCCTGATTCCCTTCGTCTTTTAAAGAACCGCCTACAATCTGTTTTACTTTTCCGTTGTGTATATCAATACATGGTCTGAATTTCATGGTTTTCTCCGTTTCGCAAAAATATGTATTAGTATAGCACTTTTTGTTATAGAATGCAAAAAATACGATGCAACCTTTTTAGATTGCATCGCATTTCTTATCGATTCATATTGTTGTCTGTTGCCCCGTTGCTTGTTCCGCCAACGTTTGTGTTATTGTTGTTTGTTGTTCCGTTATTTCCTGTGTTGCCGCCTGTACCGTTACCTGTCATATCGTCTGTGATGTTTTCTACACCATTTCCGATATCGTCGATTGCATTTCCGGCGGCATCTCCGATATCGTCCACTACTCCGCCGTTGTTGTTTCCACCATTACCATTTTTGTCTTTGCCTTCTGTTACGTCATTGTTGTTTGTATCGTTCTGTTCTGTCTGTGTGTTGTTTGCCGCATCATCGTTTGCACCATTGTTTCTATTGCCGCAGGCTGTTGTTGCAAAGATTACTCCTACACATAACATTGCTATGATTGCTTTGTTCCACTTTTTCATGTTTGTCTCCCTTTCATGTACATAATATTATAAGAATTTCTTCTTGCTAATATTGTTTACAATTCAGACAAATATATACAAATTATAAATTTGGATATTTTTACACAAATTTGTAACAGTGTAAGACGAGTTCCTATTATATTTACGGTGAACAAAAAATTTTCATTGGACTCCACCGTAAAAATCAGTCGAAAAATAAAGTTCTTCACGATTATTACGGTTCAAAAGCAAGGATTCTTAATCTATACCGTATTTTTATGTCCTATTCTTATTATCATACTGTGTGAACTGTGTTTTTTATCCTAATGCACCGTAAAATGAGATTTGTCTCCCCCGAAATCGAGTAATTTTACGGTGCGTTTCTATAAATTACTTTCACACACCGTATTACGACACTTAAATCCATAATATTCCTCAAAAATACAACTCGGGCAGGTCATAAACACCCGCCCGAGATCACTCGTCTATTAAATTCATTCTTAAAATTGAATTACATCTTTCATATCATACAGTCCGGCGCCTTTTCCTTTGAGGAACTTTCCTGACTCAACTGCACCTTTTGCAAACACTGCCTTGGAATGTGCTGTGTGTTTGAACTCGATGACTTCATCCTCGCCTGCATAGATGACTACATGCTCTCCGACGATGGTTCCACCGCGAACTGCCGAGATTCCAATCTCTTTCTTGTCGCGCTTTTGACGAACCTGACTTCTGTCGTAGATGTATGTATACTCATCATTCAGTACAGCATTGATGGAATCTGCCATTGCAAGTGCTGTTCCGCTCGGCGCATCCACCTTCTGATTGTGATGTTTCTCTACAATCTCGATATCGAAGCCTGCCGGTGCAAGAATCTTCGTTGCGTCTTGAAGTAATTTGAGTAGCATATTTACGCCAAGGGACATGTTTGCCGACTTGAGTATCGCAACCTTTTCACTTGTAGCCTTCACTTTCGCAAGTTGCTCTTCTGAAAGACCTGTTGTGCAAAGTACAACCGGAATCTGTTTCTCCACACAGTAATCCAAAAGACCATCCACTGCTGCTGCATTTGAGAAATCAATCACAACATCTGCTTCTACATCACATTTGTCAATACTTTCAAACACAGGATAATCGTTCGGAATTCCCATATACTTATCAATTCCTGCCACAATCTCTGCGTTTGCATCTTCTTTTACTATCTTTGTAATGACTTGCCCCATCTTACCGTTGCAGCCATGCATAATCATCTTAACCATCGTTTTATCCTAAATAATACCGAATTCTTTCATTGCTTTTGCAAGCTTCTCAGTATTTCCTTCCGTCAATTCTGTCAGTGGCATACGAAGTGGTCCAACTTCGTGTCCCATAAGTTGCATTGCCTTTTTAACCGGGATCGGATTCACTTCACTAAATAATGCATCAACAAGTGGCAACGCTTTTAACTGAAGTGCTGCACTTCCTTTTACATCGCCTGCAAGATATTTTGCACAGATGTCATGAGTCTCCTTCGGTGCCACGTTTGCGAGCACTGAGATAACACCGATACCACCGAGTGACATGATCGGAACAATCTGATCATCATTACCTGAGTACAGATCCACTTTTCCATCTGTCAGATTCATAATCTTAGCAATCTGAGAAATATTTCCGGAAGCCTCTTTTACACCGACAATGTTATCTACATTTTTAACTAAAGATGCGACGGTCTCCGGTGCAATATTCACACCTGTTCTACTTGCAACACTGTACATAATAATTGGGGTCTTTACTTCTTTTGCAATCGCTGTATAGTGAGCTGCCAATCCTGCCTGTGTACATTTGTTATAGTATGGGGTTACAATCAAAAGTCCATCTACTCCTGCTGCCTCTGCCTCTTTTGAAAGTTCAATTGCTGTATATGTAGCATTGGAACCCGTTCCTGCCACAACCGGAATACGACCTCTTGTAAACTCCACTGCTTTCTTAATGCATTCTACATGCTCTGCCTCTGTCATTGTTGCAGATTCACCGGTTGTACCGCAGATTACGATACTGTCGGTCCCGTTATTGCAATGAAAATCAATGAGTTCTTCTAATTTATCATAATTAATACTTCCATCTGCATGAAATGGTGTAACAATTGCTACGCCTGATCCTGTAAATATAGCCATAATTTAACCTCCTAAATTACCCCTTATAAACTCTTCTCTTACAGGATTTTAGCACCATTTACACATTCTGTCAATCCAAGACACACTCAAGTTTGCTCACAGAAACCTCATATGCAATTCTTTTTTCCGTCTCTGTCTCCGTTAGTTTCTTTACATACTCGCGACTTTGAATTCTTCCGAGAATCTGCACATGTTCTCCCACTTCAAAGCTGGATGCAAATCTTGCGTTACGTCCCCAGCAAATGCAAGGTATGTAATCAGATTTTCCATATGGTCTGTTTACTGCCAAGAGCAAATCCGCTATTTCCCTTCCAAGTGGTGTTTTGCGGTAAATCGGTCTCTTGCATATATAGCCATCCAATAAAATGGTATTTGTTTTTGCTCCGTCAACTTCTTCCTCCACGAAAGAAACTTCTCTTACGAACACTGATAATACCAGTCTGTTCTTGTGCTCCTCGTGCTGGTTATAGGAACGAAACTGTCCTGTTACCATGATGTATTCACCGGTATAATCCTGGTGAACATCAATCAGGCGCTCCGAGACCATCAGTGGAATACGGTCATCCGAACTGCTGAGTCGTTTCACCAGAACCTCCACCATATAGAACCCCTCTCCAAACACTTCGTGGCTAAATGTAAACTCTGAAGCCACTTCTCCAATAATAGTTACTTGATTGTTTTCGATAATCTTATCTGACATGAATTTAAAATCTCCCTTCCTCTGTCTTGTACTTTTCATTCAATAAACAGTGTATGAAGGGAGATTCTGATTTAGAACTTCATATTATAAATTTTTTTATATTTTCTTAAAAAAGTGCTGATACAACTAGAATTCCGGCTCGATGAGTCCGTAAGCACCATCTTTTCTCTTGTATACAACATTGACTTCGTCAGTCTCTGCATTGCTGAATACGAAGAAGTTGTGTCCAAGTAATTCCATCTGTACACATGCATCTTCCGGGAACATTGGTTTCATTCCAAAACGTTTGGTGCGAACAATCTTAATCTCGCCGTCGTCGGCTTCTGCTTCCTCTTCCATGAAGTCTGACTGGAAGATGCCACCTTCCTGATGCTTGTCTATCAGTTTGTTCTTGTACTTTCGAAGTTGACGCTCGATCACTTCCTCTACCAAATCAATGGAAACGTACATATCGTCGCTCACCTGCTCTGAGCGAATGATATTTCCCTTGACCGGAATCGTCACTTCGATTTTCTGACGCTCTTTTTCTACGCTGAGTGTCACGATAATCTCTGTTTCAGGAGTGAAATATCTTTCCAGCTTTCCTAACTTTTGCTCAATGTTTGATCGTAAACCTTCCGTTACGTCAATGTTTTTTCCGCTAATAATAAATCTCATGCAGTTCAACTCCTTTTATTAAATTTCTATATGAATATTATACATATAATTCAGAGTGTTTGCAATAAAATTTTAGATACTTATCATGTTATCAATAAATTGACAGATAATTATTGGAATTTCTCACGTTTTCTAAGACGCGCATCCAATGTTTTCTTGCGAATACGGAGACTCTTTGGTGTCACTTCCAGAAGTTCGTCCGTATCGATAAAGTCCAATGCCTCTTCCAGACTCAGGATGCGTGGCGTCGTAAGTCTGAGTGCCTCGTCGGAACCGGACGCTCTGGTATTTGTCAGATGCTTGGTCTTGCATACATTGAGTTCGATATCATCTGTCTTGCCATTTTGACCGATGACCATACCTGCATATACCTTTTCACCTGCACCAATAAACAGCGTCCCTCTCTCCTGTGCGCTGTAGAGTCCGTAAGTCACAGATTCTCCCGTCTCAAATGCAATGAGCGACCCTTGCTTTCTATATTGAATATCACCCTTGTACGGCGCATATCCTTCAAAGGCTGTATTGAGAATTCCATTTCCCTTGGTATCAGTCATAAATTCGCCTCGATAGCCGATAAGTCCTCTTGCTGGAATTGAGAATTCCAAACGAGTGGTACTTCCGTTGGATGCACTCATATTCTGGAGTTCCCCTTTTCGCTGACTTAACTTATCTATTACCGTTCCTGTAAATTCATCCGGAACATCTACATAGGCAGTCTCCATCGGCTCCAGAAGTTTTCCATTCTCGTCCTTCTTATAGAGCACCTCTGCCTTACTTACCGCAAATTCATATCCTTCACGACGCATATTTTCAATCAATACAGACAAATGTAATTCTCCACGTCCCGATACTTTGAAGCTATCTGCATTCTCAGTTTCCTCTACACGAAGGCTGACATCTGTATTGAGTTCACGTAAGAGTCGGTCGCGCAAATGTCTTGAAGTAACAAATTTACCTTCCTGTCCTGCAAATGGACTGTCATTGACAATAAATTGCATGGCAATCGTTGGCTCTGATATCTTCTGGAACGGAATTGCAACCGGGTTTTCCGGTGAACAAAGTGTATCACCAATAGCAATATCTGCGATTCCTGAAATTGCAACAATTGAACCAATGCCTGCCTCTTTCACTTCTACTTTATTCAGACCATCGAACTCATACAACTTGCTGATTTTCACTTTTTTCTGTTTGTCAGGCTCATGCGCATTCACAACTACCATCTCTTTGTTAACTGCAATCGTTCCATTATCCACCTTGCCTATGCCAATTCGCCCTACATATTCATTATAGTCAATCGTGCTGATAAGCACCTGTGTATCCGCTTCCGGATCTCCCTCCGGCGCCGGAATATAATCTAAGATTGTTTCAAAAAGCGGAACCATATTTTCCGGAGTGTCATCAAGTTCCAAAATAGCATGACCCGCTTTCGCAGATGCATAGACAAACGGACAATCAAGCTGTTCGTCAGAAGCATCCAAATCCATGAACAACTCTAATATCTCATCAATGACTTCATCTGGTCTTGCTTCCGGGCGGTCAATCTTGTTGATACACACAATAACCGGCAAATCCAACTCCAACGCTTTCTTTAACACGAATTTGGTCTGCGGCATAGCTCCCTCAAACGCATCTACTACAAGGATAACGCCATTTACCATTTTCAGTACACGCTCTACTTCTCCACCAAAATCAGCATGTCCCGGTGTGTCGATGATATTAATCTTCGTATTCTTATAGTACACCGCTGTATTCTTGGCAAGAATCGTGATTCCCCGCTCTCTTTCTATATCATTGGAGTCCATAACACGCTCCGCCACTTCCTGATTCTCACGAAAGACACCACTCTGTTTCAAAAGTTCATCTACCAATGTTGTTTTTCCATGGTCTACATGGGCAATGATTGCAATGTTTCGCACGTCTTCTCTCTTTGTTTTCATAAGTTTTATTCCCTCTTTTCTAGTCTTCAAAAATCTGCATTTCTCCATTAATATCTGCAAAGTAACACTCTTCACTCAGTTCCATGATGGCCTGTCCGTTGGTTCCCTCACGGATTTCAGACATAACAGTTCCTATCTCTGCCTCCGGAAGCAAAACCTCCAGTTCCACTTTGTCTGTATACACAGAATTTAATATGCGAATCCCCCTTTGCCCAAGAATATATTGAATCTTACCAAGGCCTGTATAATCCGTCTGAACCGTCAATTTCTGCCCATGCATTTTCGTAATCACTTTGCTGGCAAGAAGTCCTTCCTTCGTCGAACCGGAATATGCTCTTACAAGACCGCCGGTTCCTAAAAGCGTTCCTCCAAAGTACCTTGTCACCACCACGACAACGTCGTGAATCTCTTCTCCGAGAAGTACATCCAACATCGGCTTCCCTGCCGTTCCGCTCGGCTCTCCGTCGTCACTGCAGCGTTGTATCTGAAAATGCTCTCCTATGACATACGCAAAACAATTGTGCGTTGCATTCCAATATTTCTTTCTCATGCTCTCAATAAAGGCAAGTGCTTCTTCCTCGCTCTTAATCGGTTGCACGGTCGCTATAAATCTCGATTTTTTTTCTATTATCTCAGCTTTTCCGCCACAATATACTGTTTTATACTGACTCAGCATCCCATCTCACCCTTTTTGTCTTTTCTACTACTATAACAGTATTGCACCCTATTTCTCAAGATTTTCTTAAATTTTTCGTATTTTCCTTTATTTAAAACGTTAGATTTGATATAATGTACTTTGGATATAATACTAGGAGGTAATTTGATGAATTATGGAAGAAGCAACACTTCAAAGCGACGCAGAAAGATTGAATCCCGCGTTTCTATGAAGAAGAAAAAAATAAGACTTCGCTCTTTCCGGGTCTTCTTACTGGTTTGCCTTGCGCTTGGAATCCTTGTTATGGGCGGAATTGGAATCCTATTCAAGAAGATTATTGATGATACACCACAGATTACAGCAAATGACTTAAAACCGTCTGCATATACGACAACTGTTTATGCCAATGACGGGGAAACTATAACAGGCACGTTTGTCAGTGCCGGTTCCAATCGAGTATTTACAACCTTAGATAAGATTCCAAAAGATTTACAGAATGCTTTTATTGCAGTAGAGGATTCCCGTTTCTATGACCACAAAGGAATCGATATCAAGGGAATCGCGAGAGCAGCTATCAAAGGTCTCACCTCAGGAGGATTTTCACAAGGTGGCAGTACCATTACTCAGCAGTTGATTAAAAACAGTGTTTTCCCAAACTTTAGCAAAGAAACCCAGTTGCAAAAGATAGAGAGAAAGATTCAGGAATTATATTTAGCTGTTCAGATTGAAAAGATTGTTGAAAAAGATGAGATTCTTGAAAACTATCTCAACACCATTAACATGGGACAGAACACACTGGGAGTACAGGCTGCTGCAAAGCGTTATTTTGGAAAAGACGTAAGCGAGCTTACACTCTCCGAATCTGCTACCCTCGCTGCAATCACCAAGAGTCCAAGCGGTTATAATCCGATTAGCAAACCTGAGGCAAATGCTAAGAGACGTGAAAAGGTTCTAAAAGACATGCTTGCTCAAGGAAAGATAAAGCAGGAAGAATATGACAGTGCAATGTCAGATACAACTGCCGTTTATGAGCGTATCCAGACAGCAAATACTGAATATCAAGATAATCTGACCGTGAACTCTTACTTTGTAGACGAGGTTGCCAAAGAAGTTATGCGCGACCTGCAGAGCAAATTAGGATATTCTGAGACACAGGCACAGAACGCTGTATACAGCGGCGGCCTTAAGATTATTACAACTCAGGATCTTAAGATGCAGCAAATTTGTGACGAAGAGATGAACAATGACAAGAACTATCCAAAAGGAATTGACTGGACCGTGACCGGCGCCATTTCCATCGTTCATCAGGACGGCACACAAAAGCACTATGATTCTACAACATTTGGAAAATATGTAAGCGAAGAATATAAAAAACAATACGGAAAAGAGTTAGAGTATCCGACCACATTCTCTTCTCAGGAAAAAGCGAATGATGCGGTTGATAAATATATTGCAACCTTAAAATCAGACCCTAACGATACCGTATACTCAACCATTACTCTGACTCCTCAACCACAGGCTACTGTAGTGGTAATGGACCAACACAATGGTTATGTCAAGGCAATGGTTGGCGGCCGAGGCGAAAAAACAAGCAACATGAGTCTGAACCGTGCAACACAGTCTACGAGACAGCCAGGTTCAACATATAAGATTTTGTCAACCTATGTGCCTGCATTAGATATGAATAACGATACTCTTGCTACTGTTATTGAAGATGCTCCATTTAATTACAGCACCGGAGAGAAAAAACCGGTTAAGAACTGGTGGGGCGGTTACTATGGAAATATGACAATTCGCAAATGTATTGAACAGTCTGCCAACGTGTGCTCTGTCAAGAAGTACACAGAGATTACACCTGAAGTAGGTTTGCAGTATTTGATGAACAACTTTAAGTTTACGACATTAGACAAGGTAAACGATTCCGGACAGGCAACTGCACTCGGCGGATTGACAAACGGTGTCTACAACATTGAATTGACTGCTGCATACGCATCGATTGCTAATAAAGGTATATATACAGAACCAATCCTATACACACACATTTACGATAATAATGGTAATTTATTATACGAAAATACAGCGGCCACTCATACAGCAATGAAAGATTCTACCGCCGCACTCATTACAAGTGCTATGGAAGATGTTGTAAAATACGGAACAGGTGGTACTGCAAGATTATCCAACATGACCTGTGCAGGAAAAACAGGTACAACCTCAGATACAAGAGACTTGTGGTTCTCAGGCTTCACGCCATACCTTACTGCATCTGTTTGGAGCGGATATGATGATAATCAGGAAATTTCAGGTTCAAGTAGTTTCCACAAAACACTCTGGAAGAAGATTATGCAACGCATCCATGATACCAACAAGTACAAATCCGTTGCCTTCGAAATACCTGAGTCAGTGACCAAACGAACCATTTGTACACAGACTGGTTTGCTTGCAAGCAGTGATGCTTGTAGTAAACGTACCGAAATGTTTGCAGAGGGAACTGTGCCGAAGAAGAGTTGTCCGGGACACGCTCCGGCACCAGCTCCGGGAACTACACCGGAAGGCGGTGCAACTACCACAACACCGGCTACTACACCTACTCCTGCACCAACACAATAACATGCATGATAATAGGGACAATCGAAACCTTCGATTGTCCCTATCTTATTACATAACTTTATCCTGCGATAACCATTTTTGCAGCACCGTAAATGCCGGCATCATTCCCCAAAGTCGCCAAAGTGAATTTCACATCCTTACAAGTAAAGAACGTTCTTTCTTCATAGTACTTTTTCACATATGTAAAGAGAATCTCTCCGGCTTTTGAAACACCGCCTCCGATGACAAATATCTCCGGATCTAAAACAGCACCTAAATCTGCAAGTGCATAACCGAGATATGCACCGAATTGCTCAGCGACCTCAATTGCAACCTCATCGCCTGCCTTCACAGCATCAAATACTGTTTTCGCGGATACGTCTTCCGGATTCAGTATGGTTTTTTTTGTAGTCTCTGCCAGTATGTTTCTTGCCAATCTCGCAATACCTGTAGCCGAAGCATATTGTTCCAAACATCCTTTCTTGCCACATCCACAACATTCTGTTTCGTTTCGGTTTGATAAAATATGGCCTATCTCACCGCCACCGCCATTGGTGCCTGTAAGTATCTGACCATTCAGAATAACACCGCCTCCAACACCAGTTCCAAGCGTAACCATGACTAGATTACTGTAGCCTTCACCGCCACCCTTCCACATTTCACCTAGGGCAGCCACATTTGCATCATTTTCTACTTTAACCTCAATACCAGTGAGTGCTTCCAATTCTTTTTTTACATCTTTCTCTCTCCACCCAAGATTTGTAACTTGCTTTACGAATCCTTCGCTCGTTACCGCAGCGGGAACACCGACACCAATACCTATGACATCTGCTCTCAAAACCTGATGTTGCTTCAGTTTTTCATGAATTGCATCTGCAATATCAGTCAGAATGACATCCTCCGCTAAAGATTTTCGTGTTGGAATCTCCCACTTATCCACCAAGACACTGTCCTTCTGAAAGAGACCTATTTTAATGGTGGTTCCACCTACGTCTACCCCAAAACAATATCTCATATCCGTCTTCCTCTCTAATCTCTTCTAGTCATGCTTTCCTGTAAACGTCTGTACAACTCTTGCGCTGCATTATAACCCATCTCTTTCTGTCTGTGATTGATTGCCGTAGATTCTACAATGACGGCCAAATTACGTCCCGGTCGAATTGGAATCGTATGACATTGTACTTTATTGCCCAAAAACTCTGTGTACTCCTCTTCTAAACCAAGGCGGTCATACTCTTTCGTCTTATCCCATTCTTCCAAAGTAATTACCAAATCGATATTCTGCGTTTCTTTAACACTTTGCACACCAAATAGTGACTTCACATCCACAATACCTATACCGCGAAGTTCAATCATATGTTTTGTAATCGTAGGGGCACTTCCAACTAAGGTGTCATCACTGACTTTACGAATTTCTACCGCATCATCCGTCACCATACGATGTCCCCTCTTAATGAGTTCCAAAGCCACCTCACTCTTACCAATACCACTTTCTCCTCTAATCAATACACCAACACCATACACATCAACCAATACACCATGAATGGAAATACATGGCGCCAACTGTACATTCAACCAACGAATCACTTCTGCCTGAAACGGAGATGTCGTCTTGTTAGTGCGAAATACCGGAGTTGATGTCTCGTTGGCCTGTCTGAGCAGTTCCTCATCCGGTTCAATACTAGTTGTATATACTAGACAAGGAATGCCATACGAAAGAAGCTGTTTGTATATTTCTTGCTTTTGTTCTTTGTCCAATGTCTCAAGATAAGTGTTCTCCACCACACCAATAATCTGTATACGCACAGAATCAAAGTGATCAAAATATCCTGTCAACTGTAACGCCGGTCGATTCACTTCCGGTACTGTAATATATCGCCCCTTCAAATCAATATCCGGAGTAAGATTCTTCAAATCCATCTTTTCTACTAAATCTGTAATTTTAACACCTGACATAATCTGCCCTCGCATTCTTTTTTCTTCTTTATAGTTATAACACATTAATGGAAAAATTTGTACACTTCTATCGCAGATTTTTCATTCATAGAAGGTAATTCTTTTAATTCCTCCACAGTTGCATTTCGAATCGCATCAATATTGACAAAGTGCTTCATCAGTGCCCTTCTTCTTGCCGGCCCTACTCCTGGAATATCATCGAGTACAGAATGCACCTGCCCCTGACTGCGAAGCTTTCGATGGAATTCAATAGCAAATCGATGCGCCTCATCCTGAATTCTAGTAATGAGTTTAAACCCTTCGGAGCCGCGGTCAATCGGAATCTCTTCGTTATTGTAATACAATCCTCTCGTGCGATGATTGTCATCCTTCACCATACCACAAACCGGAATCTGTAAATTCAACTTTTTCAACACAGAAAGTGCTATATTCACCTGCCCTTTTCCACCATCCATCAGAATCAGATCCGGAAATGCAGTAAAGCTTCCCAACTCTTTTCCACCCTCTAATTCCTCGATACCGTGATGGAAACGCCTTGTTAGTACCTCTTGCATGCTGGCATAATCATCCGGGCCACTCACGCTCTTAATCTTAAACTTGCGATAATCATTTCGCTTCGGTTTTCCCTTTTCGTACACAACCATAGAACCTACAGATGCAAATCCACTCGTATTAGAAATATCATAAGCCTCCATGCGTACAAGATTATCCAAACCCAAAATCCTTTCAATCTCCTTTACAGCACCAATGGTACGCCCTTCTTCTCTCTTCAGTCGCTCTTTATCCGTATTTAGAACTAATGCCGCATTTTTCCTCGCAAGTTCAACGAGTTTTTCTTTCTCTCCCTTCTTAGGTACGCGTATATGCACGCGGTGTTCTCTCTTCTTGGTAAGCCACTCCTCCAAAAGTTCCTGCTCCTCTAATTCTTCATGAGTCATCAGTTCTCCCGGTATAAACGGTGACCCTGCGTAGAACTGTTTAATAAAACTTGCAAGAAGCTCACCCTTCGTAGAATCCGAAGCATTACGCAGAAAGAAATGGTCTCGTCCAATCAGTCTTCCTCCTCGAACAAAGAACACCTGCACGACCGCATCCTCTGCATCCTTCGCTACTGCCAGAATATCTCTGTCTTCCCCCCGGTTGTCCGTAATCTTCTGCTTCTCTGCAATTCGTTTCACGCTTCCTAAAAGCTCCCGATATTCAATAGCTCGTTCAAACTCCATGTTCTCGGAGGCCTCCTGCATCTTAGTCTCCAGTTCCTTCAATACCTCTTCATAATGTCCGTTTAGAAAACGCATGACCTGTTCAATAGATTTGCTGTATTCCTGCTCGGAAATATATCCCTGACAAGGCGCTTTGCACTGCTTAATATGATAGTTGAGACATGGTCTCTCTTTTCCTATATCCCTTGGCAGATTGCGGTTACAGTTACGGATATTGTAAATCTTCCGAACCAGTTCAATCGTATCCTTCACGGCACCCGCACTGGTAAATGGCCCAAAATACTTTGCCTTATCCTTCTGTATAGTTCGTGCGAGCATGACTCTTGGATATGCCTCATTAACCGTTACCTTAATAAATGGATAGCCTTTGTCATCCATCAGCATCGTGTTGTATTTCGGCCGGTGCTCCTTAATCAGATTGCACTCCAACACCAATGCCTCCAGTTCCGAATCAGTCACAATGTACTCAAAACGACGAATGTGTGTCACCATCTGCTCAATCTTTGCACCCTTGTTACGACTCGATTGAAAATATTGACGCACACGGTTTTTTAAACTGATTGCTTTCCCAACATATATGATATTGTCTTTTTCATCATGCATCAAATACACGCCCGGTTTGGACGGTAATTTCTTTAATTCCTCTTCAATATGAAACATATCATTCTCCGTAGTTTTTTCGATATATGTATTATACCACAAGACAGCATATTTTCTATCAAAAAAAGGAATCTGTATAAGATTTACAGATTCCTTTATGTATTTCATTATTCAATTACGATTTCGTATTCTGAACCAACTTCAGTTACCGTTACCTTTTTGCCTTTGTCTTTTGCAAATTTTTCTACGTTTGTTCTCTGATGTGGTTCGCTTACTAATACTTTGATTGCGCCATCTTGAGTTTTGATAGCTTCATTTGTCATCATTAATGGTTGAGGACAAGATAATCCTCTTGCATCTACTTCAAACATATCTTAAGCCTTCTTTCTTTTAATTCCTGCGATTGAGATTACAACCAACAATACGATACAGATAATTACTGCGATTTTACCGTTTTGTGAAGCTGCACCTAATACTAATTCACCTGTTTCAGCGTTCTTAGCTGTACCACTTGAAGCAAGTCCGAAGTTGTGGCAAAGAGCTGCACCAACGAACATACCAAGTACTGTGATAGCTGCATCTGAAGAGCCTTGTCCTGCTAAGATTAACTGACGAAGTGGACATCCACCTGCTAATGTAGCAGCAAAACCTACTACGAACATACCAAGGATGTTCCATAAGTGGTCAGAATGAGCAACGATACCAGGAACGTCAAATCCGAGAACAAATTTAGCCTGTGTAAGGTTATACACTAACATAACTACGAAAAGTCCGCCAACTACTGAGATTAAGTCAAAGTTCTTCATAAGAACAACGTCACGGATTCCGCCTGCGAAGCACATTCTTGATTTTTGAGCGAGAGCACCAAATAACAATCCACCAACTAATGCGATTGCGATTGGAGCGTGTACGCTACCAGGACCTGCTTCACTGAATTTAAGCAATTGTGGAGCTGCTAATAATACAACCAAAAGACCGATTACGATAACCGGAAGTACAGCACCTGCTGCCTTTGTTGTCTCATAAGAACGTCCAAGGCTGAAGCCTTTTTTAAGTGCTACAATACCAGCAAGAATACCAAGGATAAATCCTACTAATGCAACGTATGCATTTAAGTCACCTGCTGACATACGGATAACCATACGCAATGGACATCCTAAGAATACTAAAGAACCAATCATAATGATTACACCTAATACGAAACGAATCATTGGTGATGATCCTGCTGTAGAACGGTACTCTTTTGTTGCTACAGAAATAATGAATGCACCTAACACGATACCGATAATTTCAGGTCTTACGTATTGAACAACTGCTGCCTGATGCATACCGAGTGCACCTGCTGTATCACGGATAAAACAAGCGATACAGATTGCCATGTTTGCAGGGTTTCCGAAGAATGCCAATGCTGCTGCAATTACACCACAGAGAGCACCTGCTAAAGCTAATGTTTTCTTTGAACTTGATAATTTCATCTCTCAAATTCCTCCTCTATTTTGTATCTTCTTTGATTTTATCATGTGGGTATTGGGGCAGTCTAATCGATACTTTCTAACCCGTTTATAGTATTTATCTATAACAAAAAGAGGTGGTTGGAACTTGTCGTCCAAACCACCTTACTTATATTATTCTTCATCAAATTCTGCGTCCGGAAGAGCTTCCAGGTTGTCTTGTACCTTATGGAAAATATCCATAAATTCTTTTCCTGTAATCGTCTCCTTCTCAATCAGGAACGCTGCAATCTCATCCAGTGCTTTGCGGTTCTCAGAAAGAAGTCTTTTTGCTTCCTCGTAAGAATTCTTAAGCATCTTCATCACTTCCTGATCAATCTCAGAAGCTGTTGCCTCACCGCAGTTGAGTACTGCGCGACCATCCAAGTACTTGTGCTGAACAGATTCCAATCCCATCAGCCCAAATCGCTCTGACATACCATACTGTGTTACCATTGCTCTGGCAAGCTTCGTGGCACGTTCAATATCATTGGACGCTCCCGTTGTCACAGTATCAAACACAATTTCTTCTGCCGCACGTCCCGCAAGCAGTCCCACAAGCATCGCATCCAGTTCACTCTTGGTATTTAGGAACTTTTCTTCCTCCGGTGTCTGCATGACATAACCAAGTGCTCCCATCGTTCTTGGAACAATCGTAATCTTCTGAACAGGCTCAGCATCCTTTTGAAGTGCACTGACTAATGCATGACCAACTTCATGATAAGAAACAATTCTTCGTTCCTCTGAATTCATAATGCGGTCTTTTTTCTCTTTACCTACCAAGACAACTTCCACAGCCTCGAATAAGTCCGCCTGCGAAACGACGCGTCTTCCGTGCTTGACTGCTGTAATAGCTGCCTCGTTAATCATATTCGCCAGATCTGAACCCACTGCTCCGGAGGTAGCAAGAGCAATTGCCTCCAAATCTACCGTCTCATCCATTCGTACGTCTTTTGAATGTACTTTCAAGGTGTCAATACGACCTTTTAAATCCGGCTTGTCTACAATAATACGTCTGTCGAATCGTCCTGGGCGAAGAAGTGCCGGGTCTAAAACTTCCGGTCTGTTTGTTGCCGCCAATAAAAGTAATCCTTTATCGGTTGAAAAACCGTCCATTTCAGAAAGAATCTGATTCAAAGTCTGCTCACGTTCATCGTTGCTTCCTAATGCATTGTCACGACTCTTGCCGATGGCATCAATCTCATCGATAAAGATGATACATGGTGCTATAGACTGGGCCTGTTTGAACAGGTCGCGTACTCTGGACGCACCCACACCGACATACATCTCCACGAACTCTGAACCTGAAACAGAGAAGAATGGAACCTTTGCCTCTCCGGCAACTGCTTTAGCGAGCAATGTCTTACCGGTTCCCGGAGGTCCCACCAGCAAAGCACCCTTTGGAAGCTTTGCGCCGACTTCTGTATACTTCTTTGGATTGTGCAGGAAATCTACTACTTCCTGAAGAGATTCCTTCGCCTCATCCTGCCCGGCGACATCCTTAAACGTAACTCCGGTCTCTTTCTCTACATACATCTTGGCATTGCTCTTGCCGATGCCCATGATGCCGCCACCCTTGGACATTTTTTTCATCATGAAACTCATGAACGCAAAGATAAGTACAAACGGAAGTACGACCGTCAATATGATATTCCAAAACAGTGCAGATGCGGTATCTGGAATCTCAGAGCCGAATTTTACTCCTTCTTCATATAATCTTTCTGTCAATGTGTCATCTCGTACAACACCGGTATAATACGTAATCTTCACGCCTGGAAATAATTTTTGCCACTCATTTCCGTTTGTATCTGCCTTCGGTATAATCGTCAACTGGTCGTTACCGATAACGACTTCTTCCACGCGGCCTTCATCGACCATTGTCAGGAATTCATCGTAACTGATTTCCTGTGTTGTTGCCTTCCCTGCCATACTGAACAAACTGAATAGCAGATACCCTGTAATCAAGGTTGTAATGAGCACAAGTAGCCAGCCTCGTTTATCATTTTTCTTGTTTTTATTTTGATTCTGGTTGTTCTCCATCTTTATCCTCCTAACTCATACTTCTACATTATAAAGTCAG
>JAZNHX010000216.1:0-45718 GCA_045577115.1 Faecalimonas sp.
TTCTTCTGTACTTTTCTCAGTGTCTTTGTCGCATAGTAGTTAGCCTTTTCAGCATTGTTCTTGATAATGCTGTCAATATATGCTTTATCCTTCTCTAATCTTGCAACTTCATCCTGCAATGGTTTCAACACAGACACAACAGCTTCGCCCACTGCCATCTTGAAATCACCATATCCTTTGCCTTCAAACTCCTTCACAACATCCTGCTGTGATTTGTTGGTACAAGCACTGTAAATGTCAATCAGGTTCTTCACGCCCGGCTGCTCGTCGCGATACAGAATCTGTGCCTCTGAATCGGTCACCGCGCGTTTACATTTGCGAATAATGGTATCCGGATCGTCCATCAGATAAATACTTGCATTTGGATTTTCATCTGACTTTGACATCTTCTTCGTCGGATCCTGAAGACTCATAATCTTCGCACCGACCTTTCCGATATATGGTTCCGGAACGGTAAACACATCTCCGTAGATACCGTTAAATCTCTGTGCAATATCTCTTGTAAGTTCCAAATGCTGCATCTGGTCAATACCAACCGGAACTACATCTGCCTGGAACAGTAAAATATCTGGTGCCATCAGTACCGGGTATGGGAAAAGTCCTGCATTGATGTTGTCTGCATGTTTTGCTGATTTATCCTTGAACTGTGTCATACGATTGAGTTCACCCATATATGTGAAACAATTTAAAATCCATGCAAGTTCCGCATGTCCTGACACATGTGACTGATAGTAAATACAGTTCTTCTCTGGGTCAAGTCCCGCTGCGATATACAATGTCAGAAGGGCTCTCGCTCTCTTTCTGAGCGTTGCAGGATCCTGTCTTACTGTTATGGAATGCATATCTACCACACTGTAGAAACACTCGTATTCATCACTCAATGTCAGCCAGTTTTTGAGGGCTCCCAAATAGTTTCCAAGTGTCAGGTTTCCGGTTGCCTGCATACCGCTGAATAATACTTTTTTATCATTTATCATAACTGATTTCCTCCTCAAAAATTATCATCTTAGTTTACCATTTTTCATCATATAAAACAATTGCTTCCTGCAATATTTTTTTCTCTCCGTTTTGAACTTCCACAATCGTCATTCCACAATTTTTATGTATGCCGCCTTGCCAAAAATCCTTAACAGTGTAACCTCTAAAAGCACCAACAAGGCCTCTTAACATTGCACCATGAGTTGCAACTAATATAGTGCTATCCTGATACTTTGGATTCGAAGTTAATTCATCCAAGAAACTTTTCGCTCTGGAAAGCACATCTTCAAAAGCTTCAATCCCCTTTTTATCCACATATTTTTCCGGATGCTTAAAAAAGATTTCAATATCTTCGTCAATATCGTGCATACTGGTGGCCTCGTACTCTCCAAAGCCCATCTCTATGATGCGTTCGTCTTCAATCAATTCAATGTCCCTGCCTTCGAGAATAATCTGAGCCGTCTCTTTCGCTCTGCAAAGCGGACTGCAAAAAGCAACATCGAAATGAATGTCCTTCATTCCCTCTCTTGTAAGCTCTGCAACCTTTCTTCCGTTTTCATTGAGCGGAATATCTGTTCTTCCCTGAAACAAATGTTGTACGTTCCAATCTGTCTCACCATGTCTCATCATGTATATAATCATGCTTCCTACCTCCACATACTTTCTTAAGTATAACACTTGTTTTCCCGAAAAGAAATCATTATAATAAATTTATCTGATTTTTTAGGAGGAATACTATGCAAAAAATTACCAGTTTTACAATAGACCATATCAAATTAATTCCGGGAGTATATGTTTCCAGAAAGGATCCGGTGGGTTCAGAGATGATTACAACGTTTGACCTTCGCATGACAAGCCCGAACGACGAGCCGGTTTTGAATACCGCTGAGATGCACGCAATAGAACATCTTGCAGCTACATTCCTACGCAACCATACAGAGTTCGGACCAAAGATTATCTACTTTGGACCAATGGGATGTCGTACCGGATTTTATCTGCTATTAGCCGGGGATTATGAATCAAAAGATATCATCGAGCTATTAAAAGAAATGTACACCTTTATCGCAGAATATGATGATGCGATTCCAGGTGCTTCAGCAAAAGATTGTGGGAATTATCTGGATATGAATCTGCCGATGGCAAAATATCTTGCGAAAAAATATTTAGACGAAGTTTTGACGGGTATTACAGAGGAACGTTTGGTGTATCCGGAATAACAGAAAGGAACAAAGATGCTCAAAAAAGAAAGACAGGATCTTATCGTAGAAATGCTAAAAGAACAAAAATACTGCAGTGTCAGTATGATTGCAAATACATTGTACGTTGCACCCATTACTGTGCGACGAGATTTGGCTGAAATGGAAACGGATGGAATTATCAATAGATGTCATGGTGGAGCAACATTGATTAACTCAGAGAATCGCGAAGTTCCTTTTGAACTTCGAACCAAAGAAAACTCCTCTGTCAAATCGTTGCTTGGCAAAAGAGCTGCAGAGATGCTTCAAGAAGGCGATACTGTTTTTATGGATGCATCATCTACCGTACTACATATTGCTGACTATTTACATGCAAAACAGAATTTGACAGTCATCACAAACAGTATTAAAGTATTGGAAAAATTAAAAGGGAAACAAATTCTCTGTTATCTGACAGGTGGGATGCTTTTAGAAAACTCCCATGCACTAGTTGGAAATGTTGCTGAAGAAACAATTTCGTCTATGTATGCAGATATCTGCTTCTTCTCTTCTCAAGGAATTACAGAAGACGGAGTAATTACAGACTTTTCAGATGCCGAGACGAAACTTCGCAAACAAATGATTCGTAACGCCAAAAAAAGCATTTTCCTGTATGACCAATCAAAAGTAGGAAAACGCTTCCTTTTTAAAGTATGTGACTCACACGAGTTGTTTGCAATGATTACAAATGATGATGCAATTGAGGAACCTAACTAGGTTCCTTCAGAATGAAGACAAAGGCGGTACTAGAATGCAAATTCTAGTACCGATTTTCTTTTCACATGAATTTTCGGCGCCCAAAATGAGTTTAACCAAGAAACAACACTATTAAGAAGCTCCCTTTGGTGCTTCATTTTTGCTAGTTTTTTCAGATTTAAGCACGCATAAGTAAGCCCGACTTTCATCTCCATTCGAGCCTTGCCTATCATCTGTGTATAACGGAAACCATGATGTTCTTTTGCTGTCCCAAAGAGCCGTTCAATGGTTTCTTTTCTTTTTGAATAAAGTTCTTTCATTCCAATTGTGTGGCGGATATCTTCACACATTTCCATATATTCTTCCCATACATGACGTGTGATGAGTTTAACATGGTCTTTGCTCTCGGTACATTGTCCTAAGTGTGGACAGCTCGCGCATGTTGTTCCGCAGCTTTTGTATTCTTTATACCCGTGTCGATTTGTTGTGACGTATCTTAAAATCTGGTCGTTTGGGCATATATAACAATCATAGTATTCATCGTATACATAATTCCATTTCTGGAAAAATCCTTCTTTTGTTTGAGGACGTTTGTATGGAAAAAGAGGGGTGATACCATCATCTATCAAAAGTTTTGCGATTCCTGGAACTTTATATCCGGCATCTGCAATTAATGTTTTCATTCCGATGCCTGAAAGTTTATCATACAATCCTTTGAATGTACGGCTATCATGATAATTACCAGGGTTGATTGAATACCCTAAAATCCAACCATTTTTATCACAAGCGGTTTGCACTGCATAAGCAAAAACACTTTTGTGTTCTCCCTTGTGAAACCAACCGCTTTCAGGGTCTGTTGTGCTACTTTTTTCTTCCTTTTCACTTCCACCTGAACCGGATGACGGCTTGTGGTCATCATCGTCCTTATCTTTTAATGGCTTTTTACCATGTGCATCACGGTCTTTATCGATTTCTTTTCTTAATATATCTTCATAAAAGAGTGCTTCCTGTTTTGCGATTCGTTTCTGCATCTTCTTATTGTTTGCTTTTGCCTTAACATGTGTTGCATCTACGAAAACTTCTGTCGGGTCTACTAGTTTAAACTTGTAGCATTCTTCTAAAATTTTGGTAAAGATTTGCTCAAAGAGATCTGTGTCCTTGAAGCGACGAGTATAATTCTTGCCGAAGGTAGTAAAATGAGGCACTTTATCAAACATATCTAATCCAAGGAACCACCTGTAAGCAACATTTACTTCGATTTCTTTGATGGTTTGACGCATGCTTTTGATCCCGTAAAGGTATTGTATGAAAGGAATTTTTATTAAAGTGACTGGGTCCATACTTGGGCGCCCTTGGTCTGGAGAATATTTTTCTTCCACCAGCTCATAAATAAATGACCAATCAATCGCTTTATCAATAATTCGAAGCAAATGGTCCTGCGGAACCATGTCGTCCATACAAAACAACTGTATTTGTTCTCTTTTCTTGTCAGCATCTTTTGTCAACATAAGCAATCCCTCCTGATACTTATATTATATCACGAGGGACAAAGATACTTAAAAACTATTATGTGAATAACAGATACTTTTTTCTTGATAAAAAGGAAAAAATCCACAGAAATGTGGATAAATAGAAAAGACCGGACGCGAGTCCGGTACTTTGTCTTCATTCTGGAGGAACCTAACTAGGTTCCTTATTTTTTTACCATGTTTTGTTTGTTTTTGTATTTTTTTGTTTCTTAGATTTGCATCAAAAGATAAATAATCAATATTTCGGACATCTATTGACACATTTGCAATCATTTCCTAAAATATAGATATCTACGAATAAGGAGGACAATTATGAAGACGATAACAATTATCGGTGCAGGAATGATGGGTTCAGCACTTGCGTTCCCTGCAAGAGAAAATGGAAATGACGTTCGTATTGTTGGTACACATTTAGATCGCGAAATCATTGAAGATTGTAAAAAAAGCAATAGACACACAAAATTCACAAAGGATTTCCCGGAAGGCGTGAAATTCTATCACATTGAAGAATTACAGGAAGCAATCAAAGGTGCTGACTTTATCATCGGCGGCGTAAGCAGCTTTGGTGTAGAATGGTTTGGAAACGAAGTTTTACCACAACTGGAAGAAGGTGTTCCGGTTATTTCTGTAACAAAAGGTCTTATGAATACAGAAGACGGTACTCTTCTTACATACCTTGACTTATGGCAGGCAAAATTAGACGAATTAGGAAAGAACATTCCACTCAATGCAATTGGTGGTCCATGTACAAGCTATGAGTTAGTAGCTCACGACCAGACAGAAGTTGCTTTCTGCGGTAAGGATATGGATATCTTACGCATGATGAAGGAAGCAATGGCTACACCATACTATCACATCAGTCTTTCAACTGACATTGTGGGTGTAGAAAGTGCTGTTGCATTAAAGAATGGTTATGCTCTTGGTATTGCTCTCACAATTGGCTTAAACCAAAAAGAATTCGGTTTAGACAGCGAATTGCACTTCAACTCTCAGGCTGCTGTTTTTGGTCAGGCAGTAAGAGAAATGCGCAAGTTATTGGTTATGCAGGGTGCGCCTGATATGAATAACCTTGTAATTGGTGCCGGAGACTTATATGTAACTGTTTACGGTGGACGTACAAGACTTGTAGGTATCTTATTAGGAAGAGGACTTACAATCAAAGAAGCAAAAGAAGAACTTGCAGGTGTAACACTTGAGTCCCTCGTAGTTGCTGAACGTGTTGCTAAGGCTGTTCGCGTGAAAGCAGAAAAAGGACTTGTAAATGCTGACGAGTTTCCATTATTATTACATATTGATGAGATCATCACTCAAGGAAAGCCAGTTGACATTCCATGGGAGAAATTCACATTTGAAAAATAGTAACAAAGAAGGCTGTGGTCTGGTAAACATTTACCAAATCACAGCCTATTTTATATTTCCTATTTATTTATGCAATACTTCCTTCTTCACATAGGCGAAGGTCTCTGTCTCGCCCTTCTCTCCCAGCATCTTTAACATCCTCGAAAGTAGTTCCCTCGTCTCATCATGCAGAGGTGTAATATCCTTCCCTCTCACATAATACTCATATGGTGCGTTATCATGGTAAGAATCTCCCATATATACCTTGCAAGCCGCAATACGGTCCATGAACATCTCTACCACATACTTCTCAGGCATACGCATTCCTGTGATTCGCTTATCCGGTGGAAACCCATAATCTAACCAGTATTCCAGATGATGCTTGTTGCGTCCTTTGTGGTGAAGCCATGCAGAAGAATATCCAATATCTTCTTTTTCTGCATTGTTGGGACTTCTAGTTCCCTGAAAATACTTCGCCCCCACGCGAAACTCTGTCCAGCTGTACTTCGACATGTCATGCATGATTCCCTGCCAATACAGTCCCACTGCAAAACATCCCTTCGCAACCAAGGCTTTATGATATGTAATTGTACAAAAATGTTTCCAAACTTTCATAATTCGTCTATCTCCTATACAATCAAATGAGCTATATACAATATAAGCAAATGCGCTGGATAAAACAAGTAAAAAAATGATTTCATCTTCGGTCCCTGCTCTCCGTTATGGAGTGCAATCAGCGGAAGTGCAAGAAGCGCATATAACTGAAACCCTCCTGTTAAACCCAGAAAAAGAGCCCCTGCAAGCACTAGTCTTCCCACCTTTTTATCTCTATACATATAAAATGCAAAAATCAACAGAAGGCCAATATCGCAGTAATCTGTATTCAGATACTGACACATAAAAATGCTTAGTAAAAATATAGCCACGAGGGCTCCGGTTTTTAAGCCCTGATGTTCGATTTTCTTATACGCCCAAAACATCAAAACTCCAAAAAACAACGTAAAAAATACATTCTGATGTGAGAATTCCAGCACACTTCCCATAATGGCAAGATCATACGGAATCTCAGACAGTAGCGCAAATATTCCTAGGCGCAGCATGTATTTCGTGATATCTTTTGTGTAATAGATGCCTTCTGCCAACACATACGCAAATATCGGAAATGCAATTCTTCCGATAATCCGAAATATCATTACTTCCGGAAAGAATATATGTCCTATGTGGTCGATAAGCATCGATACGATTGCTATCATTTTTAGTGTAAATGTATTCAGACCTCTCATACTCCTACCTTCCTACAAGCAATACAATTGTCCGTGCCGGAACCATAACTTTTCGCTGCTTCTCATCGATAATTGCTCGCGAAAGTTCTTCAGCATTCATCTTCCCATCCGCGGTCGTAAACACGATGTGCCATACCTTCTGTTTACCCAATGTAGGCAACGCCATCTTCTGCTCACACCCCTGCATATTATATGCAACAAAGCAGTCTGTTCCATCCTTCGCATGATAGTAAATTCCCAGATACGGCTCTTTCTGAGTCTCATCTATCTTCCAAGCATTTTCTCCGTGATAAGAAATATCCGGCACGCCATAACCGTGTTTATCCGTGCCCGTTAATAATTTTTTTGAACCAAACACCGGATATTGCTTGCGGATGACAATCAAACTTTTTATATATTCAAAAAACTCTCTGTCCTTTTGAAGTCCGTTCCAATTGAGCCATGCCATATCATTATCCTGACAGTACACATTATTATTTCCCTTTTGAGAATTACCAAACTCATCTCCCGCCAAAATAAGCGGCGTTCCCTGTGACAATAAAAGAAAGGCCATTGCATTTTTTCTCTGCTGCCTGCGAACCGCTAGTATCTCTTCGTTGCGCGTATTGCCTTCTCTGCCACAGTTCCAGCTGTAATTCACGCTCGGACCATCACAGTTATTCTCACCATTCGCTTCATTGTGTTTTCGATTATAAGAAACCATATCCGCCAAAGTAAATCCTGTATGGTTCGTAATGTAGTTATAGCTTCCGCATTCCTCCGAAATCTTCCTCATGCTTTGCATCGCAGTCTGAAGGACTCCCTTATCACCTCGAAGGAAACGTCTCATTGTATTTTGGTAATCATCCTGATTGACTAGTATCTTCACACCTCTTAATATTGCATCAGTTCGGATGCTATCCATCGGTGATACATACGGATTTAGAATAAACCCATCCACATGATATTCCATTCTATAATAACGCAGACAATCCACAATTCGCTGCTTTGGTGTCTGCTCGGTAAAAGGCATATTAAGAACCACTTCTATACCATTTTGATGAAATACCTTCACCATGTCTTTGAATTCTTTTTCCGGGTTCTTCGATGCAGCATATCTCTTCTTTATAGCAAAGCAATTTGCCTCGCCATACCCCCAATAGTTGGTATATGGAGTCGCCTCATCAAAATCATAAATCGGCATACATTGAATCTGATTGATGCCGAGTTCCTTGAGATATGGAACCTTTTCTGTAAGGCCACGGAATGTGCCTTTGTGTTTCACCTTTGAGGAGCGATGCATAGTAAATCCCCGCACATGCAATGAGTACGCAATCACTTCATAATTCGAAATACATAGAGGTCTGTCACCTTCCCACTCATATGCATCCATAAGAATCTTACCACGTACTTCACCTGTAAGAACATTCGTTGTGTACGCCTTTACATAAGGGTCTAACTTCTTGATACCATCTATCTCGTAGTTATATTCTTTTCCTTTTAACTTCGATACCGGCAAGGCCGCATAGCGCACTTCTCCTACCGCATTTTTCTCCGGCAATTCGATACTAAGTTCCGGCAGTTTTTCACCTTTTTTATAAATGCACAGTCTGCATGTTTTACCGCTCTCCACTTCCACAGAAAAATTAACTATACCATTATTTTCTGTAATTCCTAATGGCAGTGGATACCCTTTGATTCCTCTCATGTGTCTATTCTCCTCATCATTTCCACATGTAATAAGCACCATATCTATTATACATGAATTTATTTTCCTTGCATAGTAAAATCTGCCTTGCAATTCTTGTCCTATTCTGATAGAGTAAATGTATCAAAACTATTCATTTTAAAGGAGACTTATTATGAGCGAACACACACATGATCACAACTGCGATTGCGGATGCAACGAAGAAGTAACTGTAACATTAACACTTGATAACGATGAAGTTATTGAATGTGCAGTTCTTACAATTTACAGTGTAGATGACAAAGAATATATTGCCCTCCTTCCATTAGACGAAGAAGGCGACAACGAAGAAGGAGACGTATTTATCTATCGCTACGTTGAGACTAAAGACGGAGAACCAACTTTGGAAAACATCGAGGATGATGATGAGTACGAAGCAGCTGCTGACGCTTTTGACGAATGGCTTGATGAGCAAGAATTCGAAGATATGATTGAAGAATAAGATGAACAAAGCATGAGCCGGAGAATTACTCTCCGGCTCTGTTTTTTAGATAAACCATATATCTTCATTTGTAGAGGAAATGCTGATGGCACCCGCTTGTAAGAGTGTCATAACATCTTCCTTCTCTGATACCAAACCACCTGCTATCACCGGGACAGACGACAGCTTGCACACCTTAGAAACGATCTTCGGCATCAGCGCCGGGAGAACCTCTATGACATCCGGTTTTGCGGCTTTTGCCTGACGGTCAATATTTTCATAAGCCATAGAATCCAACAAGAAAACTCGCAAAATGGTATAGAAGTCAAGTTCCTTTGCACGCTTAATCAGATTCGGCTTTGTTGTGATAATACCATCTGCCTTGGTATATTTCTTCAAGAAATCAACTGTGATTTCCTTACTACTCAACCCAGAAATCAAATCAATATGAACCATTGCAAGCTTTCCGGCCTCTTTTACAGTAGCTACAATATCAGGAATGGTGAGTATATCACCATATAAGATAAATATCACGCGACTTTCACTTGTGATACATTTTTGTAATCCTTTATCATCTTTAATTGCAACAATAATTGGAGAATCCTCCAATGCTTCTTTGAATTCTTTTTTCATACGTGTTTTCCATCCAAACTTTTTCTCGTTATATTATAACGCAGAAACATTTCTTGCCGCAACAATATTTACGCCTGTTTCGGCAACATTTTCAAGAACGACATCTCCAATCTTAATCGGTGCTGTGAGAACAACGCTTTTCAAAGCCTCTGCACAGGCAAAGATTTTGTTCTTCGGAATATCTGAAGCAGTCTTTACATTTACCATTGGGCAAGTTCCTCCTGTTACGCGCACGGTTGATGTGACGATTCTGGTTGGGTTCGTCACTTCTTTCTTCGCATAGATTGCACCCTTTGGACAAGTGTTGCCTTTTACTTCCATTACTTCATTCGCTTCCATTGTCACTGTAAGAGGACATCCTAGAGGACATCCAATACATGTCAATTCAATTGTATTCATTTTTCAATCCTCCTTATGCTTCCTCAATACGAATGGTTATTTTACGAACTTCCGGATATTCTGCAAGTTTTTTCTTCGTCAGAATCACTTGCTCCATCTCACCCGGAGCCATAACCGGACGTTTGCGTTTACTGATCAGTTCATCATCATAGTATGTTGCAATTGCACAGTTCTTGTATACATCACCGACACGGAATCGAACAGTCAGGTTATCTTCCATTTCTTCCAGACGAACGTATTTTGGAACGGTATATCGCACACCACCCTCGGCAGCAATCTCTACTCTCTTCGCATCTGCTTTCGTTCCGTTCTGAATATACTGTGCAGCATTCTTACCCGCTGCAGTCGCCTCCTGCGAAACGTAGTCAACAAGGTCATGAACGTGAAGTACATTACCACAGGCAAACACACCATCAATATTGGTCTCCAGATTATCACCTACAATAGGGCCTGAAGTAATTGGGTTTAAAGCAACTCCTGCACTCTTGCTGAGTTCGTTCTCCGGAATTAAACCGCATGAAAGAAGAAGTGTATCACACTCATAACGAATCTCAGTTCCCAGAATTGGTTTGCGGTCAGGACCCACTTCTGCGATAGTAACAGCTTCAACACGGTTTTTTCCTTCAATATCAACAACTGTATGACTTAATTTAAGCGGAATACCGAAATCATCCAGACACTGAACGATGTTACGTTTTAAGCCTCCTGAGTATGGCATAAGCTCTGCAACTACTTTGACTTCAGCACCTTCCAATGTCATACGTCTTGCCATGATAAGTCCAATATCACCGGAACCCAGGATAACAACCTTTTTACCCGGCATATAACCTTCCATGTTCACAAGTCGCTGAGCTGTACCCGCTGAGAACACACCTGCCGGACGGTAACCCGGAATATTCAGAGCACCTCTGGAACGTTCACGACATCCCATTGCAAGAATGACTGCTTTTGCTTGAATCTGGAACATACCATCTTCGCGGTTCATAGCTGTAACTGTTTTATCAGCGGAAATATCCATGACCATAGTGTTTAATTTATACTCGATGTTACGTTCCATTACCTGGTCTATAAAACGAGATGCGTATTCCGGTCCCGTCAGTTCCTCTTTGAAAGTGTGCAATCCGAACCCGTTATGAATACACTGGTTGAGAATTCCGCCAAGCTCTTTGTCTCTCTCTATCATTAAAATATTGTCTATACCGTTGTCTTTTGCGGCAACTGCAGCGGCAAGTCCGGCAGGACCACCGCCCACGATTACTAAATCATATTGTTTCATAGTCGCTCGTCCTCCTTAAACTTCTTTGTTGTAGCCGATGGCAATGTTACTTCTAACACCATTTTTCGTGATGTCAAACATGCTCATTCCAAGTTCGCGTTCCAATATCTCCATCGTACGTGGTGAACAGAAGCCTGCCTGACAACGTCCCATACCTGCTCGTGTGCGGCGTTTTACTCCATCCAATGAACGTGCACCTAATGGGCGGTGGATGGCATCTAATATTTCACCTTCGGAAATCATTTCACAACGGCAAATGATATTACCATACGCCGGTTGTTTTTGGATTAAGGCATTGCGCTCTTCTAATGTCAGAGTCTCAGGATGAAGGATACCCGTTCTCTTCGCAATAAAATTCTCTTTTTCAGTAAGAGAAAGCATCTCTTTTACAAGACCAGCTACCATCTCTCCGATTGCCGGTGCAGATGTAAGTCCTGGCGATTCAACACCTGCCACATTTACAAATCCCTTCGCATCTTCTGCTTCACCGATTACGAAATCATTCCCGTCTTCATGGGCACGAAGTCCAGCAAAAGAAGTAATTACTTGACGCATCGGTACATTTTTCACACTGAGTGCAGATGTTACTGAAAGAGAGGCAAGACCGTCTCCTGTCGTATTGAGTGACTCCTTGTCTTCTACGTCAATAGCAGTAGGTCCCACAAGAAGATTGCCATGAACAGTTGGGGTTACAAGAACACCCTTACCCATCTTGGATGGGAGCTGGAATACCGTATGCTTCACATGTGTTCCCGCATCCTTATCCAGTAAGCAATACTCTCCTTTTCTTGCTGTGATATGAAGTTTACGCTCACTTACCATGTTGTTCAGTTCATCCGCGTAGACACCTGCAGCATTGATTACAACTTTTGCCTCGTAAGTTTCCACTTCATTTGTATCTGTATGTAGTGTTTCGATGACATATCCATTTTCACTTTTTTGAATATGTTTTACTTCGGTATTCAAGAAGAAAGAAACACCGTTTACATTCGCATTTTCTGCAAATGCCATTGTCATATGGAATGGACATACGATACCACCGGTCGGTGCATAGAGTGCACATGTCACATCGTCAGCCACGTTTGGTTCCATTTGAAGTAATTCCTCGCGTTCCACAATTCTACATCCTGGAACACCATTCACAACTGCCTTATTAAGTAATTCATCAAGACCACTTCTATCCTGATCTTTTGTGCAGACAACGAGCGAACCGTTTCTTGTAAATGGAATATCTAATTCTTCTGAAATCGCATCCATCATTTCGTTACCACGAACATTAAGCTTCGCTTTGAGTGAATTCGGCTTTGCATCGAATCCGGCATGAATAATTGCACTGTTGGCTTTCGACGTACCGTTACACACGTCTTCTTCTTTTTCAATGACGCAGATGCTTGCTTGGTATCTTGACAATTCTCTTGCAATCGCACTTCCCACAACACCGGCACCAATGATTGCTACATCATACATTGTTTTGTTCTCCTTTTCCTTTGAAAATAAAAAAGCAAGGTGAAACAAAGCGATTCCTATCGCTTTGCTATACCTTGCTCATATCTCTTGGTATCATTATTTTATTTACTCGCAAATCATAACACAATGTGGAAGGATTTGCAAGTAGTTTTGATTTAATATTACATTTACTTATTACATATGTCAAAAGATGGTCTCATATATTCACAAGTTCTTCGAGATAATCCACATCTGCCTGCAATATGCTTCCAATTCTCGTTTACGAGCAATTTTATGTCTTGCACATATCTCATTGCTTCATTTTTGTCAATACTAAAATATTTTGAAACATGGATTGCTAGTTCGAAAGAAATAGAATTATCATGCAGACTTACATTTAATGACAAACGATCTCCTTAAGGAACAGGGTTCACATCATAAAGAGGTGACAACCTCCATCCCTTCTTTGAAAGAATAAAACCATGATTTCTCAGGTGATCATCTGTATTCGAAACGGCCATATTAAAAACAATACGTTTCCACAATTCTTTTAAATCCTTCTCTGGTTCTGCTCCGCTGTTTACTTCATCATGTTTGGAAGGAAACTTTGCAATCCACAAATTCCCCTTTTCATCTTGCACAGTTGCTTTTGGTCTCGCACCACCCAAGGAAGAACCAGGTGCTATTAATTGCTTCAACCACTTCTCTTCTAATCCACTTTCGTCCTGTTCAAACCCTATACTGGCAGCCTCCAATGCGCGAAGTGTTGTCCATGGCGGTGTTGCAAGGTCTTTTTCACTTGACAAAAATTCATCATTACCATCAGTTTTAAAGCGCAATGCACCCATACGTGCTTTATCATACACTCCTAACAAAAAATCACTTTCCCCCAATGCTCTTGGCTTTCTATCTTCTTTGCGTGCTTGCACCGCTTCTCTTCGTTGCATTAAAAGTCGTCCCCATCTATCTGGACATGAATCAGCAAACACTCCGAACAATGTCTTGTCCATCGGGGCATACTGTCTGCCATTATACAACATCAAATCCGGATCCAAAAAGTAATTAGCTGATTCTGTGACAAGCCAGGAAGTATCGTATTCAAATGCCAATTGATCTTTACCTCTAATGTAGGACACATACATTTTTCCTAATAAAACAGGCTCTGCTCCGCTCCAGTTTTCATATACATAAATTGTTTTTTCATTCATTAATAATCACTACTCTCTTTTGGTGCACGTTTTCTTGTTACCAATGCTAAATCTTGCAACTTACGCCCAAACTCATCATCCTTAGCGACTAGTAGAAAATCCTTATCCATTCCGTTCAGTGCATGTAACACGGCCGCATACATTCCAATCGCCACAGATGGTGAACCTTTTTCAACAGACCATAAAGTTGCACGACTTATACCTGCACGTTCCGCGACTAATTCTGCAGATAATTTTCTTCGAAGTCTTGCAAGTTTGATTTGTTCACCCATCTGTTCTAGCATCAATTCCGTTTGTGGCATAATTACAATTGTTTTTTTACTCATAAAATTATCCCCTTTACTTCTATTATTATATACATAAATATGATTTTTTGTCAATTTTATTAAACATTATGTTTCTATTTCTATGTATATTATATGTAAAATTCAAGCCGGAGATACTTATCTCCGGCTCACTTCTCACATTTATGATTTAATTTAGAAACTCTGCAAAGACATAATTGCTGATATCAATTCCACGTCTGGTCAGCATAATTCTTCCATCTCTTTTTTGTAGTAGTCCTTCTTTCAAAAGTTTTTCAATCTGGTGTCCATAACACTCTTCTATGTTCAAACAAAAATTTTCTGTAAACTCTCTTTCCGAGATTCCTTCCATTTTTCGCAACCCCAAAAACATGAATTCTTCCATTTGCCCTTGTGTGGAAAGCACCTGTATATCTTCTTGGATTTTTTCAGGTTGCTTTGCTTCTTTGATATATCTTGCCAAATCTGCTGTATTGGAATATCTCGTGTTGTCAATCAGACTTGCTGAACCAAGTCCGATTCCAAGATATTCTTTGCGCTCCCAATATCCCAGATTGTGCCTGCATTCTTTTCCTTCTTTTGCATAATTGGATATCTCATAGCGGTGATACCCTGCTGCTTTTAAAAGTTCTTCTGTGCGATAATATATCTTTCGCTCTTCTTCCTCGTCCGGTAAATCTTTTTCTCCCGGACAACCTTCACCATACACTTTTGCAAACGGAGTACCCTCTTCAACAATCAGACTGTAGGCAGAGATGTGTTCCGGATTCAGTTTGATGACATTCTGTAGTGTTTCTTCCCAACTTGCCAAAGTCTGTTTTGGAATTGCAGATATCAAGTCTACATTGATATTGTCAAACCCACACTCTCTCGCCAGTCTGAAACTTTCTAAGAATTCTTCGTAAGTGTGAATTCTACCGAGCAGTTTTAGTTCTTCATTGTTGGTAGATTGGAGACCAAAACTGATTCGATTGACACCACATGCACGGTAGGTTAGAAGTTTCTCTCTCGTAACAGTTCCCGGATTTGCCTCGATGGTAATCTCGGCATCTTGCTTGATTTGAAACACGTCATGTAATGTTTCCATCACTTGTTTTATTTGTGGTTCTTCCAAAACAGATGGTGTACCTCCACCTATGAAGATAGAAATTACTTCATAACTTGATTTTGAACCATGTGCACGAATCTCGTCTAGCAAGCTTACTACATATTGTTCAATTGTCTTTTCATCCTGTGGACCCGAAAGGAAGTCACAATATACACATTTTTTGACGCAAAATGGGATGTGAATATAAATTTCAATTGGGGACGCTGTTTCCACATAACGTCCCCCCTCTTTCTTATTTCTTATCATCTAACTTCAACACACTCATGAATGCCTTCTGCGGAATCTCTACGTTTCCAATCTGGCGCATTCTCTTCTTTCCTTCTTTTTGTTTTTCGAGAAGCTTACGCTTACGGGAAATATCACCACCGTAACACTTCGCAAGCACATCCTTACGCACGGCCTTTACAGTCTCACGCGCAATAACCTTGCTTCCGATTGCAGCCTGAATCGGAATCTCGAAGAGATGTCTTGGAATCTCATCTTTGAGCTTCTCACACATCTTACGTCCGCGCTCATAAGCACTTCCCGAGAAGACGATAAATGACAGCGCATCCACCTCTTCTTTGTTAATCAGAATATCCAATTTCACAAGCTCGGACTTCTCATAGCCAAGCATCTCATAATCAAAGGATGCATACCCTCGCGAGCGTGACTTCAGTGCATCAAAGAAATCATAGATAATTTCATTGAGTGGCAAATGATAACGTAGCACCGCTCTCGTCTCCTCAATATATTCCATTCCCTGATAGATACCACGTCGTTCTTGGCAAAGGTCCATAATGGAACCGATAAACTCAGAAGTCACCATAATCTCTGCCTTCACCATAGGCTCTTCCATATAGTCAATCTCCGTAGGCTCTGGAAGGTTGGATGGATTGGTAAGTTCAATTACTTCACCGCTTGTCTTATGCACTTTATATACTACACCCGGTGCAGTCGTTACAAGGTCTAAGTTGTACTCTCTCTCCAAACGCTCCTGAATAATTTCCAAATGTAAAAGTCCAAGGAAACCACATCGGAAACCAAAACCAAGTGCAATCGATGTCTCCGGTTCAAAATGCAAAGAAGCATCATTTAACTGTAATTTTTCCAATGCATCTCTGAGATCCTGATATTTGGCACCATCTGCTGGGTACATACCACAGTAAACCATTGGCTGTACCTTCTTATAACCCGGAAGTGGTGCAGCACACGGTCTGTCTGCATCCGTGATGGTATCACCCACACGGGTATCCTTCACGTTCTTAAGACTGGCAGTAATATAACCTACCATACCTGCCGAGAGTTCCTCACATGGAATAAACTGACCGGCACCAAAGTATCCAACTTCAACTACCTCAGCTGTTGCACCTGTCGCCATCATCTTCATGTTAGTTCCTTTACGAACCGAACCTTCCTTAATACGACAAAATACAATTACACCCTTATAGGAGTCATATACCGAGTCGAAAATCAACGCCTGAAGTGGTGCAGACGAATCCCCTGTCGGTGCCGGAATCTTCTCCACAATCTGCTCTAATACTTCTTCGATATTGAGACCAACTTTTGCAGAGATACGAGGTGCGTCCTGTGCCTCAATTCCGATCACGTCTTCAATCTCTTCAATCACACGCTCCGGCTCCGCACTCGGCAAATCAATCTTATTAATAACCGGCATGACATCAAGGTCGTGGTCTAACGCCAGATATACATTTGCTAAGGTCTGCGCTTCCACACCCTGTGCCGCATCTACAACAAGAATTGCTCCATCGCATGCCGCCAGACTACGAGATACCTCATAATTGAAATCGACATGTCCCGGCGTATCAATCAGGTTGAAAATATACTCCTCACCATCATTTGCCTTGTATACGATACGCACTGCCTGCGCTTTAATTGTAATTCCACGTTCACGCTCAAGTTCCATATTGTCGAGCACCTGTGCCTGCATCTCTCGACTTGTGAGAAGACCTGTCTTCTCAATAATACGGTCTGCCAACGTTGACTTCCCATGGTCTATATGTGCAATAATACAAAAATTTCTTATTTTCTTCTGATCAATTCCTGCCATGTTATTCCTCCCAAGTTCCTATCATCATTCTATTCTCAACGCTGAGACGAATATCTTACAATAAATAATTCAACGCCAAGTGTGTCCGATAGTCTCCCGGTCTTCACACACTCTTCCGTCTCCACACTGTCTTCTATAATTTTTCTCAGTTCCTTCGTCTGAAATGCTTTCGCCTGCGTCTGATATTTTCCAACAACAAATGGACTTAAACCTGCCTTCTCAGCAATCTCCTTACGTCCATATCCCTTTTTGTCCATATCCTTCACTTCCAACAATAATTTAAACTGTCTTGCAAGTAAGAACAAAATACGCATTGGCGGCTCTTTGAGTGCCAGCAAATCATAATAATACTGTAGTGCCTTTTTCTGCTGTCTGTCTGCTACCGCATTTACCATATCAAAGATCTGATTCGTAATCTGCGTTGTACAGATGGCCTCTACATCTTCTATGGTAATACTGTCTCTATTCATTGCATAACAAAATAGTTTTTCCAGTTCTTTTTGGATATTCTCCATATCTGTCCCTACTTTTGCGAGCAGATAACGAACCGTATTCTCACTGACATTCTTACCCTCACGCTTCATTAAACCTGCAACCCAACGAATCAGCATCGACTCATCCTGTCTTCCAAGCTCCACAGCGCGCCCTTTGCTCTGAACTGCTTTGTAAAGTTTGTTGCGCTTGTCCACCTCTGTCTCAACAAAAATAATGGCGGTGGTATCCGGCATCTCCTTCAGATAATCTGCCAATTCCGAAGATGCACTTTTAAACAGGCCAGTGTCCTCCATAATAATCAATCTGCGCTCTGCAAAGAACGGCAATGTCTCCGCTAAATCAATCACTTCATTGACATTGATGCCCTTGCCCTCATAATAGGCATAGTTCATCGTGTCATCCGGCGAAAGCATGGCATTACGCAATTTTTCCTTATACTGCTTCTTCAAATATGCCTCTTCCCCATAAAGCAAATACACGTTATTGAATTGTCCTGTTTTTAAATCCTCATTCAGACTCTTCATCGATGATCGCCTTTCTTCACATACTCCCTTATAGAATAATATAAATTTCCGTCTGTTTCAAGCATAATTGCTCCATTTTCTTGTGTATTATAAATCTTACAACCGGCATTCTCAAGGCGTTTCAGTAATTCTTCATGCGGATGACCATATCGATTATCCTTGCCTGCAGAAATGAAAGTGATATCGGGTGTACATGACTCCAAGAATTCTTTTGATGTGGAGTTTCTAGAACCATGATGTGCTACTTTCAAAACATCATAATCCTTATCTTTCATTTTCTTTAAAAGCAGTTCCTCTCCTTCTCCTTCCACATCTCCGGTGCATAGCATCGAGAACGCTCTATATTGCACCTCTAATACCATGGAACCGGCATTCCCCGTTAATTCCTTATCGTTCACACTTGGTTGCAGACATGTAATAGAGAAAGCACCTTCCTTCAAACACTCACCGGCGTGTATAACCAAAACATTCACCCCTTTTGCCAGTGCCGTTCGTGCTAAAGCAAGCAAGTCCTGATCCTGTTTATAAAGACTCGGCAACACTAAGTGTCGAATTTGAATTCCCATATCTTGTCTACCCAACATCTCCTCTATCCCACTGTAATGGTCAGAATCTCCATGTGTAATGAAAACATAGTCTAACTCACCGATGCCCTGGGACTCTAAAAACGGTTCGATACAATATTTCCCCAAACCACTCTCATCACTACTGCCACCATCAATAAAATAGGTAGTGCCTTTCGGTCCTTGAAGATAAATTCCATCTCCCTGTCCTACATCCAACATTGTAATGCCAAGTTTTCCGTTAGGTTGATAAGTCATAAGACCAATCGCAAGAATCAACACAAGCCAAATGAAGCGGTATTTCGCACGCCTCCACTTCTTTTTCTTTGCATACGTAACCACGAACAGAATTCCTAAAAGAACTGCATAATACAGCGTCATCTTCCATAGTGCCGGCTTTCCAAGGACAAGTCTGGACATAGGCAATTGAGTTCCCATGCGACAAATCCACTCATAGAATTCAAGAACAAACCCACATAACTTTAAGCAAAACACTCCCACAGTTGAAATCAAAAGTAACAGAATACTTCCCAATATGCCCATCCCCAATATTGGTCCAGTAAGGGGAAGCACAAACATATTAAGGAGAACTGAATACGTTGGCACTACATAGAAAAACCAAAGTGTAATCGGAAACAACATGATATGAATAGCAATGCTGGTATAGAAACCGTCTAACCATTTTCTTCGGTGCAAAAAGCAATCTTTGAGATTTGGCGCGACAAGTGCAATCCCTAAAATTGCTCCATAAGACATATAGAATCCACCATCTGTCAGATATAGTGGCTGATACATCACAGTCATTGCAGCCCCAAGCATTGCAGCAGTTAGCATATCATAAACACGACCGGTGATATCCGCACCTATCTTTAAAAGCAACATCACATAGGCGCGTACTGCGGATACTGAAGCACCTATCATCATTACATAGAGTGTCAGTAAACCCATAGCCAAGATTCCACTTGTCAGGAATCCCAGTCCGGTTTTTCGAATAAGACGGTACACGCCCAGACCAATAAAAGAAATATGAAGTCCGGAGATGGCGAGAATATGACTGATTCCATTATTCTGATATAATTCCTTTACCTCAGAATCCATCTCGCTCTTTTCACCCAGAATCATGGCAGCCAGAATTCCACCATTCTTCTCACCCATGCACTCGACAAGACTTTTCTTCCAAGAAGTTTTCAGTTGAAACAACCACTCCATCAGGGCATGTTTTTCTCCCGAAATCTCCAGAATCTCTTCGCACCACACACATCCGAAGATATCTTGACGCGCATAATAAAGAGCTTCATCAAAGCCTCCCGGATTCCTCGGCCGTTCGAAGAGTTGCAACTTGCCACGTATTAAAATGTTTTTTCCAATGGGAACATCTGTAAATGTTTTATTACATACGAATAATCTCGTATCATTAATTGAATTGTTTTTAAGATATAATATTTGATAATTTGAATTGTTTGTTTTTTTGTATACCTGCCCTTTTAATAAGAGCGTTTCCTCTTGTCGTTCATAAAAAATGGAGGATTGGGGAATCTCCGTAAGAGAATCCCTCCCCTTCATACTTAATATCGCACCTTGAAGAAAAATGATGAGCAGGCACACAAAGCATAATGGCCTTGTCTTCATCTCTACTCCTTTACCAAAGTTACATTCCACTCCAACGGCTTGCTCAAATCCACAATGTTTTTATACACTGCATCATTGGCACCTTCTATCAGAATCTGAACCTTCGTCACATTGGCATTTGCAATAATCGAATTGACAATTGCATAGATGGTCACCTCTGGGTTCAAATCATAGCTATCTGTAGCAAACTTGGAATCAAAGTTGACATAACACACACCATCCTTCACAGACACACCCAACAACTTTGTTGTCTTTGGAATGATCGACTGAGTGCCTGACGAACTTGTTCCTTTCATCAGTTGTTCTACCACCAATCGCTCAATCGCCGTATTGGCATTGTAACGAATATTCGATTTTTTCGTCTCCTTGAGTTGCTTGCCGTCTTTGTCAGCAAAATATAACTTTAACTCTGTTGTCTGATAAGAATCAATAGAGGAACCCGTATTCTGCACAAAATCCTGTGCGCTCATCAGTCCAACCAAATTGCCATCATTGTCCCTAAGCGGCTCATTCGCAACATAGAACGAAACAAACTCCACATCCGACAATTGCGTCATCGTCTGAACTAGCGCTGCACGTACAAGCACCTCTGTACTCTTATTCATTTCTAAATATGCATCATTAAAATACAGCACAAGCTGCAGTCTTTCCATCTTATACTTCTCAATCTCTACCCCTTTCGGCAGAACATTGTGCGCTTTTATCTTTCCCATTAGTTCACCAATATCCATAGCCGGATATGTGTCCTGCACAAGTGCATTGCCGTCTGCATTGAGAGAATACAAATACATCTCGCTATTCTGCTGTCTCTTTGCCCTACAACCAACGCAAAAGATACACAGCACAATTCCGAGAAACAGTACAATCTTTTTCTTCATATATATCCTCTTTTCTTTACGCGATATAATTTAACGGGATTCTCACGGTAAATGTTGTGCCAACCCCTTGTTCACTGTGAACCTTCACCGCTCCTCTGTGCATAATCACTGCATTACGAGCAATGGCAAGCCCAAGGCCTGTTCCACCGATTTCTCTCGAATGGGACTTGTCCACACGATAAAAGCGCTCAAAAATATGATCCAAATCCTCCTGCGGAATTCCGATACCCGTATCTGAGACCTTGATATAGAAATATTTGTGGTCCGCATTAAGCGAGACTTGAACGGACCCCTCTTCACGATTGTATTTAATGGCATTTTCCACAAGATTTGTAATCGCAAGCGTGAATTTGACCTCATCTACCTCAGCAGTAATCGGTCGGAAGCTCTCAAAAATAACTTCGACGTTCTGCTTTGTAGCAATCGGACGGAGGCGCTTCAAAATACGCTCCACGAGCTCATTGATATTTTCTGCCTTAACGTTCAATTTCGAGGCCTTCTTGTCCATTTTCACAAGTGATAACAAATCATTGATAATCTTGTTCTCACGCTCTATCTCTTCCGCAATATCAGTCATGAACTCCTGATATAGTTCTACCGGCACATCCTCCTGCATCAGCAGAGAATCTGCAAGCACTTTCATAGAAGTCAATGGCGTCTTGAGTTCATGAGACACATTGGAAACAAACTCCTGTCTGGAATCATCTAACACCTTCATGCGCCCAAGCATTTTGTTAAACGCATCTGAAATGTCCATCGTCTCCGTGTATGTATCTACATGCAGATAATCCGTGTCATACCCTTCTGTCACATCTTCCATACCTTTTGCAATTCTTCCGAATGGCTTCATCATGTAATTTGCTACAAAAGAACCGACAAAGATAATCCCCAGCCACAATGCCCAGATAATCATATTTGCCTTTTGCTTCAGTTCATCCATCGTGTCGTAAATGATGTCCGTAGATACACTGACCAGAATCACACCCTTAATGTTGGATTCTTTCCCGTGTGTCTCCACAATCGGTGTGGTAATATCCAGATACTTTGCTTCATCATCATAAAAACTGGTGCCGTTGCCGGAAAAACAGGTGATGACATCCGGTGCAATAATTGTTTTCCCCTCATCACTCCCGAACGTATCCTTAACAACTTTGTACTCCTCATCAATGACAAGCGCACGCCCATTGTAAATATTGGACAACATCGACAACTCTGCATTTACCTCTTCTGAAATCGGATAATCCAGATCGGTAACAGCCAACTGATGCGACAAAATGGTACACTGTTCCTGTATTTCTGCAGTGCGCCATGCTACAGACTGGTCCTCATAAGCACCTACAATGACTTCTTTTACCATAAAACAAGGTATGCTGCTTACCAGAATAAGCAGCATAATAATCCTGAAACGAAGGCTCTTAAATATTTTACTTTTCTCTATTATTTTAGCCCTTAAAATAGTAACCCACTCCCCACTTTGTATATACATATTTTGGATTGCTCGGTGTCTTCTCAATCTTCTCACGAAGACGTCTGATATGTACATCCACCGTTCTTGCGTCTCCCGGATATTCATATCCCCATACAAGATTGAGGAGCTTTTCTCTGCTGTAGACCTTATCCTGATTGGTTGCTAAAAGTTCCAACAAGTCAAACTCTTTTGCAGTCAGATTCACTTCCTCACCGTCTATGAATACTCTTCGGCTTTCTCTGTCAATCTTAATGCCATTCTTCTCAATCAGACTGTTCGGAGCTTCCTCCGTATCTTTCTTTCTGCCACGACGCATAATTGCCTTAATTCTGGCTTTTACTTCCAGAATATTAAACGGCTTGGTAATATAGTCATCTGCACCGTAATCTAAACCCAGAATCTTATCCATGTCATCTCCCTTTGCAGTCAGCATGATAATCGGCACATCCGAAAATTCACGAATCTGCTGGCAGACTTCGAATCCATCCATCTTTGGAAGCATCACATCCAGCAAAACCAAATCATAACCATTCTCTTTGGCCATGTTAAGTGCCTCTTCACCATCGTAAGCACAATCTACTTCCAGACCGTCCTGCAACAGGCTGAAACGAATTCCTTTCACGATTAGTTTTTCGTCATCTACAACTAATACTCGTTTTCCCATGAATAATCTCCCTTAAGCTATATTGTGATTAAATCTTTTATTTTTTCAAAGAGTCCCTCTTTGATTCCCGATACCTGCATAATCTCTTCAATACTCTGAAATGCGCCCTGCTGCTCACGATACTTGATAATACTATCCGCACGGGATTCACCCACACCCGGAAGTGTCATCAGTTCCTCCTTTGATGCCTTGTTAATGTTAATCCTCGCATCCTTTTCAGAATCAGACGGTATCTCTTCTCCGACAACTGGAACATAGATACGCTGTTCATCCTCGAGGACCTCTGCCTGATTCACATTTCTCACATCAGCATCCTCACGAAAATCGCCTGCCATTGCAATTGCCTCATAGACACGGCTTCCACTGGGAAGCTCATAGACACCCTCTCGATTCACAGCCCCGCACACATAGACAAAAATGTGCTCAGTATCTTCTGTACTTTCCTTGTTCTCATCCGTATGTTCATCGCTTTGATCAAGTTCTGCCACCTCAAGCGCAAGCGTGTCTTTCGTCTTCGTCTGACAGCCAATGAGACCTGCACACACACTAAGTATCAGAACAATCATCCATATTCTTCGCATATTTTCCTCCATCACTTCGACTTCGGATACCCCTCTATGCTAAGATATTCTTATTTTAGCGAATTTTGTGTCAAAATACAACCCATTTTTACGCTGGATGCAATTACTTCCATTGAAAGATTGTTATTCCGACAGCTGCAACCACCATACCAATCAGTTTGCGCCATTCAAACGGCTCCTTATCCATTCCGAACATACCGAACAGTTCTATGAGATATGACACCAAAAGCTGTGCCACTACGATTAACAGAGCAGACTTTGCAGGACCCAGCATCTCAATACTTTTGATAACTGTCCAAGTAATTCCCGCTCCAATCACACCGCCGAGAAGCACATACTTTGGCTCCACCTTCGCAAGACTTGCAATCGAATCTCTGCCTGTGATAAACCACGCCGCCACACAGACAGCAAATGCTGTAAGCTGTACCCAGCCGTTAGACACCCACATACCTGTCGTTTTCGTCACCTGCGTGTTGAACACACCCTGCACACTCATCAGTGCACCTGATAATAATGCAATAATAAATCCAATCATGGTAACACCTCCTATCAAAACTATGATGGAAGTGTTTCCCAATGATTGGACTTTTATACAGCTAGGCCTCCTCTAATGCAGTGGTGAGTTTTTTAATCATCTCATCCACCTGCGCCTCAGTAATGATAAGCGGAGGAACCATACGAAGAACATTGCCTCCCGCTGAGATGATAATCAACCCTTTCTCCATTGCTTTCTTGACTACGTTTCCTACCGGTTTTGTGAGAACCAATCCCTGCATCAGACCTTTTCCGCGTCTTGCTTCCACGACATCGGAAGCCGCAACCAATTCATCCAGTTTATCCTCCAGATACACACTGACTTTCTGTACATGCGCAAGAATGTTCTCTTCTTCAAATATCTGCAATACCGCATCCACGCCTGCGCAAACAAACGGATTGCCGCCGTAGGTTGTTCCATGGTCTCCCGGAACAAGCGAGAATTCTGCCACCTTCTCTGTCATCGCAAATGCTCCTACCGGAACTCCATTGCCGATTGCCTTCGCCATCGCCATAATGTCTGGTTTTACACCATAGCCCTGCCATGCAAACATTGTGCCACATCGTCCCATACCACACTGAATCTCATCGAAAATGAGAAGAATATCGTTCTCATCACAGAGTGCTCTGACACCTTGAAGAAAATCTTGCTCCGCCGGATAGATGCCGCCTTCACCCTGTACCGGTTCTAATAAAATCGCACAGGTCTTGTCAGTAATCTGCGCCTTCACACTATCCAGATTATTGAACTCTGCAAACTTCACACCGCCAATCAATGGTTCAAAAGGCGTGCGGTAGTGCTCGGTTCCCGTAACAGCAAGCGCACCCATACTTCTTCCGTGGAATGAATGATTCATGGCAATAAATTCATATTTTCCCGTGCCCTTGGTATAAGCGTATTTTCTAGCAGCCTTCAGTGCACCTTCAATGGCTTCCGTACCACTGTTTGTAAAAAACACGCGATCCATCTTAGTTGCATTCTTAAGTTTTTTCGCCGCGTTTGCAACCGGAATACTGTAGAACAAATTGGACGTATGCATTAGTTCATCAATCTGATTCTTAAGTGCTTCCTTGTATTTCGGATGACCATATCCCAGGGAGCACACAGCAATTCCCGCAGCAAAATCCAAATATTCTTTTCCGTCAACATCATAGAGGTATGCACCATCCCCTTTTTCCAGCACAATCTGATACCGATTGTATGTATGCAACAGTGAGTCCTCTGCTATCTTAATGTAATGATTATTCATGATAATACCTACTTCCGTCGTCTTTTAGAATTGCAGTACCAATACCCTTGTTTGTAAAGATTTCAAGCAATAAACAGTGTGGGATTCGTCCGTCTAAAATATGCACTCTGGATACACCGCTCTCAATAGCATCGATACAATTTTGAAGTTTTGGAAGCATGCCACCACCGATATAACCATCTGTAATAAGGGATTTTGCTTCTGTTACGGTAAGTTCCGAAATCAAAGTCTCAGGGTCTTTCGGATCCTTATAAACGCCTTCAATATCTGTAAGAAATGCTAATTTCTCCGCTTCCATCGCCTGTGCAATCGCGCATGCCGCATCATCTGCATTGATGTTATAGCTGTTAAATTCATCATCCAGACCAACCGTGCAGATAACCGGAAGAAAATCCTTCTCTAATAAATCCCACAGAATCTCTGTGTTTACTTTCTTTACTTCCCCTACGAATCCGATATCTTTACCATCCGAATATTTCTTATTTACATGGAGAAGTCCGCCGTCCTTTCCGCTGATACCGATCGCACGAACACCAAGGGATTCCACTAATTGCACCAATCCCTTATTCACTTTATTAAGTACCATCTCAACGATTTCCATCGTCTGGGCATCTGTCACGCGAAGCCCGTTCACAAACTGCGGTGTCATACCGACACGCTCTACCATGCGGCTGATATCTTTTCCGCCACCGTGCACGATAATCGGTTTAAATCCAACTAATTTCAGAAGGGTCACATCCTGAATCACACGTTTTTTGAGTTCCTCATCCACCATAGCGCTGCCACCGTATTTTACCACAATGACTTTTCTGTTAAATCTCTGAATATATGGAAGTGCTTCAATGAGCACCTCTGCTTTGTTTAAATATTTTTCTAATTTTTTGTCCATAATCGTTAGCTCCTATAATCCGCATTAATTTCAATATATCCGTGTGTCAGGTCACAGCCCCACGCAGTTGCTTTTTCGCTTCCCATCTTCACGTCAGCAGTTGCGATAACAACGGGTTGAGATAAGATTTCTGTTGCCTTTTCCTCACTGTAGTCCACTGCCACGCCGTCCTGTGCAATCTGAATCTTGCCTGCACTGCTCTCAAAGAAGAGGTCTACCTTTTCCGGGTCAAACTGTGCTCCCGAATAGCCCATCGCGCAGATGATACGTCCCCAGTTGGCATCATGTCCTGCAATCGCTGCTTTTGTGAGGTTCGAGCAAGCAATTGCCTTTGCAAGCATCTTTGCCTGTTCCTTTGTCTGAGCTCCCACGATATTTACTTCAAAGAGTGCGGTTGCACCCTCGCCGTCACCTGCAATCTGCTTCGCCAGATATTCATTTACTTCATGCAGTGCCTGTGCAAATACGTTGTAATCCGCAGTTCCCTCTACAATCTCCGGATTCTCTGCCATGCCATTTGCCATCACAAGAACTGTATCGTTTGTAGAAGTGTCTCCGTCTACGGAAATCATATTGTAGGTATCGTTCACATCATCGCTGAGTGCCTTCTGCAATGCTGACTTTGTAATCACTGCATCTGTTGTGATGAAACTTAACATCGTGCACATATTCGGGTGAATCATGCCCGAACCCTTTGCCATACCACCGATGGTAACTGCCTTACCACCGACTTCAATTGAAACAGCAATCTCCTTCTCGCAGGTATCAGTTGTCATAATCGCCTTAGCTGCCGCTGTACCTGCTTCGATGGTGTCTGATTTTGTCACCACTAATTTGTCCACACCTGCTTTAATTCTGTCTATTGGAAGTTGCTTTCCAATGACTCCCGTAGACCCCAGTAGCACTGCGTCTGCCGGAATGCCAAGCACCTCGCTCACTTTATCTGCCGTATCCTTACAGTAACCATAGCCTTCTGCTCCCGTGCACGCATTTGCAATGCCGGAATTTACAATGACAACCTGTGCAAATGCACTTTCCTTAACCACCTTTTGGTCCCATGTGACCGGTGCCGCCTTCGCAACATTCGTTGTAAATGTCCCCGCTACCTGACATGGATTCTTACTATAAATCATTGCCATGTCGGTACGCCCCTTATATTTAATCTCCGCCGAAATACCTGCTGCCTCGAATCCTTTTGCAGCTGTAACGCCGCCCTCTATCTTCTTCATATGAATTATCCACCTTTCTCAAAAAACACTAAAGTTTTATGTTGCTACGGGAACATTGGAACAAGTTCCAATCCTTCTGATTCCTTGAATCCAAACATTAAGTTCATGTTTTGAATTGCCTGACCGGCTGCACCTTTTACTAAGTTGTCAATTGCGCCCATCATAATCACGCGGTTCGTTCTCTTGTCGATAACAAAGTTGACATCCACATAGTTGCTGCCTTCCACCCATTTTGTCTGTGGCATCATGCCTTTTTCGAGAACACGAACGAATTTCTCTTCTTTATAATATTTATCATAAGCCGCTTTTACCATTTCTTCAGTAACACCTTCTTTGAGATTCGCATAGGCAGTTGCCAGGATTCCTCGATTCATCGGCACTAGATGTGGCGTGAAGTTCAGTAACACATGTTCTCCTGATGCATATCCAAGCTGCTCCTCAATCTCGGGTGTATGTCGGTGAGATGCCACGCCATAAGCCTTCATATTCTCATTGACCTCACAGAAAAGATTATCCATCTTGGCACCTCTTCCCGCTCCCGATGTTCCGGACTTCGCATCTATGATAATGCTGTTCATATCAATCAGTCCTTCTTTTGCCAACGGATATATCGTTAATATCGAACAAGTTGTGTAGCATCCCGGATTTGCAACCAATCTCGCCTTCTTCACATCCTCGCGATTCACTTCGCATAATCCATATACCGCTTCCTCGATAAATTGCGGACTCTTGTGTTCAATCTTATACCATTGTTCATAAGTAGCTACATCCTTGATACGGTAGTCTGCACTAAGGTCAACGATTTTCACTTTAGAAAGAATTTCTTCATTTAATATAGAAGCAAGATAACCTTGCGGCGTTGCCGTAAATATCACATCCACCTGGTTTGCCAATTCTTCTAGATTATCGTCTAAGCAAACATCTTCCACTATTTCAAACATATTTTGATACACTTCATAATATTTCTTATCTATATAACTTCGTGAACCATACCACTTAATCTCAACTTCCTTATGTCCCAATAGAATTCTCACTAACTCCTGCCCCGCATAACCGGTAGCACCAATAATACCTGCTTTTACCATGTTTTTTGCCTCCCTTATTTGCCTTTTCGCATAATTATACGGTGTGTTTGAATAAATTTCAACACAAAAATTATATTTTTTAAAATTTATTGCATATTTTTTCATTTTAGGGTTGATTTTATACAGATTTGGTAGTATAGTATGCGTGTTGACATTTGAAAGATAAATTTTTAGGAGGATATATATTATGAAAGAAAAAGTTGTTTTAGCTTACTCAGGTGGTCTTGACACCACAGCCATTATTCCATGGTTAAAGGAAAATTTTGATTACGAAGTAATCTGCTGCTGCATCGACTGCGGTCAGGGTGAAGAATTAGACGGATTAGAAGAAAGAGCAAAACTTTCCGGCGCTTCCAAATTATACATAGAGAATATCATCGACGAACTTTGCGACGAATACATCATGCCATGTGTACAGGCAAATGCCGTATATGAAAACAAATATTTATTAGGAACATCGATGGCCCGTCCTGCAATCGCAAAAACATTAGTTGACGTTGCAAGAAAAGAAGGCGCTACTGCTATCTGCCACGGTGCAACAGGTAAAGGAAATGACCAGATTCGTTTTGAACTCGGTATCAAAGCACTTGCTCCAGATCTTAAGATTATTGCTCCTTGGAGAATGACAGACGTATGGACCATGCAGTCTCGTGAAGACGAAATCGAATACTGCAAAGCTCATGGCATCAATTTACCATTTGACGCAAGCCACAGCTACAGCCGTGACCGTAACATCTGGCACATCAGCCATGAAGGTCTTGAATTGGAAGATCCATCACTTGAACCAAATTACGATAATTTGTTAGTACTTGGCGTTTCACCTGAAAATGCACCGGACGAAGGCGAGTACATTACCATGTCATTTGAAAAAGGAATTCCTACTGCTCTCAACGGCGAATGCATGAAGGTATCCGAGATTATCACGAAATTAAATGAACTTGGTGGAAAACACGGAATCGGTATCGTTGACATTGTGGAAAACCGCGTGGTTGGTATGAAATCTCGTGGAGTATACGAAACTCCGGGCGGAACAATTCTTATGGAAGCTCATCAACAACTAGAAGAACTCGTATTAGACCGTGCTACTATGGAAGTGAAGAAAGACATGGGTAACAAACTTGCTCAGATTGTATATGAAGGAAAATGGTTCACACCACTTTGTGATGCTGTCAAAGCATTTGTATCATCTACACAGGAATATGTAACTGGTGAAGTGAAGTTCAAACTCTACAAAGGTAACATCATCAAAGCCGGAACCACTTCTCCATACACACTGTACAACGAATCACTCGCAAGCTTTACAACCGGTGACCTTTATGACCACCACGACGCTGACGGATTCATCACATTATTCGGACTTCCACTGAAGGTTCGTGCGATGAAGATGGCAGAGGTTGAATCTAACAAATAATAAAAAACAGACGTAAAAATGCAAGCATTTTACGTCTGTTTTTTATTTTGCTTGGCTCTGAACCGTTATATCTTATGTATAAACAGTCCACTGCGAAGTTTCGGTTCAAACCACGTAGACTTTGGCGGCATCAGCATTCCTGCATCCGCCACATCAAAAAGCTCTTGAATCGAAGTTGGATACATGGCAAATGCCACCTTGCAATCGTTTGCGACACGTTTCTCCAATTCTTGAAGTCCTCGAATTCCCCCAACAAAATCAATGCGTTTATCAATTCTCGGATCGCCAATTCCCAGTACCGGTGTAAGTAGCTTCCTCTGTAAAATGGATACATCCAATCCTTCTACCGGGTCTGCACATTTGTCTTCTTCACAAACCATACATCTGTACCATTTCCCTTCTAAGTACATCGTGAACTCACCTTTTTGTTTTGGGTAATGGTCTGCACACTCATCTTCCACCACTTCAAAGATTTCGCTCACCTTTTCTAAAAACTCCTCTATCGCATATCCATTCAAATCCTTCACCACGCGGTTGTAGTCCATAATCATGAGCTGTTCATCCGCAAACAATACAGATAAGAAGTAATTAAACTCTTCCGTACCATTATAGTCCGGATGCTCTGCTCTTCGTTTCAGACCAACCTTCACCGCAGACGCTGCTCTGTGATGTCCATCTGCAATATAGATTTCATTGGTATCCGCAAACTCTCTTCGAATGACTTCAATCTGTTCTGGTGCATCAATCATAAATACCCGATGACGTATTCCATCCTCAGACGTAAAATCATAGAGCGCCTCTTCCTGCTTCTTCGCTGCAATCACTTCACGGATAGCAGGTCTTGCACGATATGCCAAGTAAATCGGCCCTGTCTGAGCACTGCAGGTATCTACATGACGAATACGATCCTGCTCCTTCTCTTCTCTTGTATTTTCATGTTTCTTAATCACATTATTTGCATAATCATCAATGGATGCACACGCCACAAGTCCGTCCTGCACTCTGCCGTTCATCGTAAGTTCATAGATGTAATAGCATTCCTTGTCTTCAGTTACAAAATCTCCGTTTGCAACCATTTCCCACAGAATATCGTGTGCCCTCTGATACACCTCATCAGCGTACATATTCATGTCATCCGCAAATTGCGTCTCCGGTCTGTCAATGCGAAGGAAGGATAATGGTTCCTTTTCCACTTCTGCCTTTGCTTCCGCACGATTATATACATCGTATGGAAGTGCCGCAATTTTTGCAGCTTTTTCGTGATTTGGTCTGATGCCTATAAATGGTTTTATTGTTGCCATATCTGTCTCTCCTTTTTTATCTTCTATATGTTATTGCGCCTGCATCACTCGCAAAATATTACCGTTTAAGATCTTATCCATCTGTCGCTGTGTAAAACCTCGTTTATTCATTGCATTGTATACGAAACTCATCTCACCCATGTGTGTAATATCCAATTCACCTTCATCAAAGCCATCAAAATCAGTTCCGAATGCAACGACATCTTCTCCTCCAACCTGATACATATGCCATAAATGTTCTGCAATATCCGCAACAGTTGCCTTTCCTTGTTCTCTTAAGAAATAAGGATAGAAATTCACACCTGCGACGCCACCTTTTTCCGCCAATGCTTTTATCATCTCGTCCGTCAGATTTCTCGGATGATTGCACAATGCTCTGGCATTAGAGTGTGATGCCACAAATGGCTTGGTGCTATGGTTAATTACATCCCAAAATCCTCCATCGGATAAATGAGATACATCAATGAGCATCCCCAGTTCATTCATGCGTCTTACCACTTTAACTCCAAACGGTTTTAATCCTCGGTTCATCAACTCCGGTTCTCTGCTATTCGGAAATCCAATGCAATTTTCATGATTCCAAGTCAACGTAATCAGGCGAATTCCCTGCAAATACAATTCCTCCAAGTATTCCATCTTGTTGTTTAAAATACCGCCTTCTTCAACCGTCAGAAAGGCAGACATTTTTCCATTGTCACGATTTGCAATAAGTTCCGCAAAATTATGTGCGATTGCAATACTGTCCGAACATTTTGCAAGTTCTGTCTTACCATATGTAATCATCTCTAATGCATGCCAGTAAGCTTCTTCAAACGCATTGTCTCCTTGAAAATTCTCCATATGCATAAAACTGGCGAAGAACTGTGCCATACTTCCTGCCGTCTTCATCTTCTCAATGTCAATACAGAGGTCATTTTTCTGCAAGTTGACACTCTGGTCTCGGATCATCATCCAAAAAGTGTCACAATGCATATCAATTAATCTCATTATTTTCCAGTCTCCCGCATAAAATTTACTGTTTTAGTTTAACATATTTTTAAGAGGAAGTATATATGAAAATTAAAATTGGAATCGTAATTTGTGGTTTAGAAAATAACAGACAGTATGTGACGGATACCTATGTTCAGGCAATCAAATCGGCAGGCGGACTCCCGCTTATTCTGCCGATGGTAAAATCAAAATCGGCCATCCGTGAATACATTGAACTTTGCGACGGATTCGTCTTCTGCGGTGGAGGTGACATCACACCTCTGCTATTCGGTCAAGAGCCGACAAATGGAATCGGAAAGACAGATATTACGTTAGATTTATTTCAGATTCGCTTGATGAAGCAGGTATTGGAAGTCGAAAAACCTGTGCTTGCCATCTGCCGTGGTATGCAGGTCTTAAACGTTGCCTGCGGCGGAACCATCTATCAGGACCTAAACGAAGTAGATTTTGATACCATCAATCACATGCAAACCAGCCTCTCCCGCAAGGACATCAGCCATAAGGTGACGTTCGCCTCAAAATCACACATTCACCGCATGCTCGGACCTTTTGCCTATACCAACAGTTTTCATCATCAGGCAATTGACCGTGTCGGTAAGAATCTGGTTGTGACAGGAACAACCGGTGATGATATTATTGAGGCAATCGAAATGCCATCGCACTCCTTTGTGTTGGGCGTACAATGGCATCCGGAAAGCATGTTTGATTCTGCTCCGAATATGAAGCAGCTATTTTTTGCATTGGTGAGATATTCGAAAGTGGATTAAAAGATTTTTGTTGTCCACTTTGTACAGTCCCAAACCTCATTCACTACATCTTGGTAAAATTCCGGCTCGTGACAGATAAGAAGAATGCTTCCATTATATACAAGTAGCGCACGTTTCAATTCTTCTTTTGCATCCACATCCAAGTGATTGGTCGGCTCGTCCAAAAGTAAGATGTTCGTTTCTTTATTAATAAGTTTACAGAGTCTTACTTTGGCCTGCTCACCACCACTTAACACGCGAACCTGACTTTCGATGTGTTTTGTTGTAAGTCCGCATTTTGCGAGAGCAGAGCGGACTTCATACTGTGTATAGGACGGAAACTCCTTCCATAATTCTTCGATGCAGGAGGTCTTATTGTCCGGTGCTGCTTCCTGCTCAAAATATCCAATCTGCAGATTTTCACCAAGTTCTACAGAACCTTGAAGCGATGGAATAAGTCCCAAGATACTCTTTAACAGAGTTGTCTTACCAATTCCGTTTGCACCAACAAGAGCAATTTTACTTCCACGTTCCATAGAAAGTGTTAACGGTTTTGACAGTGGTTCATCATAACCGATTACTAAGTCTTTTGTTTCAAATATATATCGGCCTGGTGTTCTTCCCACCTTGAAATTGAATTCCGGTTTTGGTTTCTCGGCTGCCAATTCAATCACGTCCATCTTATCCAACTTCTTTTGACGAGACATCGCCATGTTTCTGGTAGATACACGCGCCTTGTTTCTTGCAACGAAGTCTTTCAGTTCACTGATTTCCTGTTGCTGGCGCTTGTATGCTGCTTCCAATTGTGATTTTTTTACTGCATACACTTCCTGAAAATGGTCATAGTCACCTACATATCGGTTGAGTTCTTGATTTTCCATGTGATAGATAATATTGATAACCTCATTCAAAAACGGAATATCGTGAGATATCAATACAAATGCATTCTCATATTCAATGAGATACCGCTTCAGCCACGCAATATGCTCTTCATCCAAATAGTTCGTAGGCTCATCGAGAAGAAGAATGTCCGGTTTTTCAAGAAGCAACTTTGCGAGTAATACTTTGGTTCTCTGACCTCCACTTAGATCTGTAACATCTCTTTCAAGTCCAATATCCAAAAGTCCTAACGCTCTTGCAACTTCCTCTACTTTTGCGTCAATTACATAAAAATCATGCTGTTCTAACAGGTCCTGATATGTTCCCGTTTCTTCCAAGAGACGTTCCATTTCCTCCGGAGATGCTTCTCCCATCTGTTCAAACATGCGATTCATTTCTGCTTCCATATCAAAAAGATAGGCAAACGCACTATTTAAAACATCTCGTATGGTCATGCCTTTCTCTAATACGGTATGCTGATCCAAATACCCAACACGGACATTTTTAGCCCATTCGATTTTTCCTTCATCCGGCTGCAATTTACCTGTTACAATATTTAAAAACGTAGACTTACCTTCTCCGTTTGCTCCTACGAGACCAATATGTTCGCCTTTTAAGAGGCGAAACGAGACATCGCCAAAAATGGCACGGTCACCAAAGCCATGTGATAAATGTTCAACATTTAAAATACTCATGTATATAAACTCCTTTAAGAATTCTTTCCTTCGTTATTCTAACAGAAATTTTCATAAAAAGAAAGATAAATGAGAACACTATATTTGAAACATTTTATCAGAAAGGAATAAGGACAGATGAAAGATAAAGAACAAGCAGTAATCGAAATCACATCACGCCCGGAAAATGTGTATGATGATGGCGATATTCCGGAAATCGATTTGCCAAAACCATCAAACGTAACAACAAACGTGACACCTGATGAAGTGCCACGTCGCGACGGCCCTGGTGGAGAGTAAAAAAATAAGAGTCTGTCGAGACAGACTCTCGTGCGAGGCGCGGTTGCGTAGCAACATCTTCATTGTACGCGCCTCTGCGCATCCTCGCGGAGCGTTTTATGTGATAGGCATTTCCTATCACATAATAAAGTGCACTTTCCTTGTTTGAGGATAGTACACTTTATTCGTTTTACTTCTGAACAATATTGATAATTCTTCCCGGTACATAGATTTCTTTTACAATAGTTCCGGTTAATTTATCTGCAATTGCCGCCTTACCTGCTGCGATTGCATCATCCTTTGATACATCTGCCGGTACAGTTACAACTGCTCTCGTCTTACCGTTAATCTGAACAGCCACTTCGATTTCGTCATCTTTCATAAGCGCTTCATCGTACGTTGGCCATCCTGCATTGAATACAGTTCCTGTATGTCCAAGTTGCTCCCACAACTCTTCTGCCATGTGTGGTGCAAACGGTGCAAGGAGAACTGCGATGTTGCTGAGTGTCTCAACATCCACTCCGCCCTCTTTCTTCGCAATCTCAATCAGCTTATTATTGTATTCCATAAAGCCTGAAATAACTGTGTTGAGGCTAAAGTTGTTCAGACGCGATGTGATATCGCATACCATTTTGTTGCGAATCTTCACCATCTCTTTAGTTGCCTTGATATCTTTATCCTTGCTTTCCTGAACAAGATTCCATACACGAGTGAGGAAACGATATACACCATCGATACCGCGATCATCCCACTCTGCATCGAGTTCCGGTGGTCCAACAAAGAGTTCGTACATTCTAAGAGCATCACATCCGTAATCCCTTACCAAATCATCAGGAGAAACAACGTTTTCTTTTGATTTACTCATCTTGATACCATTCTTACCGGTAATCATACCCTGGTTGAATAGTTTCGTGAATGGCTCTTCAAAATCAACCACTCCGATATCATATAAGAATTTCGTATAGAAACGAGAGTACAACAAGTGAAGAACTGCATGTTCTACACCACCGATATACATATCAACCGGAAGCATCTCGTGTGCTTTTTCCTTGGACACTAATGCTTCTGAATTATGATTATCTACATAACGCAGAAAGTACCATGATGAACCAGCCCATTGTGGCATTGTATTTGTCTCACGTTTTGCAGGTTTACCACAAACCGGACAAGTTGTATTTACCCAACTCTCAATGCCTGCAAGTGGTGATTCACCTGTTCCTGTCGGCTCGTAAGAATCAACCTCAGGCAATGTCAATGGTAGCTGTTCTTCCGGAACAGGTACTGCTCCACAATCCGGACAGTGCACAATCGGAATCGGCTCTCCCCAGTAACGCTGACGAGAGAATACCCAGTCACGAAGTTTGAAGTTCACAGTTGCTTTACCAAAGCCACGTTCCTCAATGATATGAGGTGCTTCTTTCTTAAGAACTGCAGATTCCATGCCATTCCATTCACCGGAATTAATCATAGTTCCAACTGCTTCCGTATAAGCTTCTGTCATATTTTCAATTTCTACGCCATCCTTTGCGATAACCTGAATAATCGGAATATTAAATTTTGTAGCAAATTCAAAGTCACGGTCATCATGCGCAGGTACACACATAATTGCACCTGTACCGTAGTCCGCAAGTACATAGTCTGCAAGCCAGATTGGTGTCTTCTCTCCGCTTAACGGATTGATTGCATAAGAACCAGTGAATACACCTGTCTTCTCCTTATCCTGCATTCTGTCTACGTTTGACTTCATAGAAGCATCGTAGATATATTTTTCTACTGCTTCTCTTGTCTCATCTGTAGCAAGACTTGCTGCAAGAGCATGCTCCGGTGCAAGCACCATGAAAGTTGCTCCATATAATGTATCCGGTCTTGTTGTGTAGACCGTAATCTTCTCATCTCTTCCGTCGATTTGGAAATCAACCTCAGCACCGTAGGATTTACCAATCCATTCAGCCTGCATCTTCTTAACCTTCTCCGGCCAATCCAACTTATCCAAATCATTTAACAAACGGTCTGCGTATTTTGTAATGCGAAGCATCCATTGACGAAGGTTCTTCTTCGTAACATCTGTTCCACAACGCTCACATTTGCCATTTACAACCTCTTCGTTGGCAAGACCTGTCTTACATGAAGGACACCAGTTAATTGGGAACTCTTTCTCGTAAGCAAGACCTTCCTTAAACATCTTTACAAATATCCACTGTGTCCACTTATAGAACTCAGGATCTGTTGTATTCACTTCCATATCCCAGCGATAGAGAGCTGCGATTTCGTTAATCTGATTCTTAATATTCGCCACATTCTCTGCCGTAGAGATTGCAGGGTGAACTCCCATCTTAATTGCATAATTTTCTGCCGGAAGTCCGAACGCATCCCATCCCATTGGATGAATGATATAGTACTTCTGTAATAATTTATAACGGCTCCATACGTCAGAGATTACATATCCTCTCCAATGTCCTACATGGAGACCATTTCCTGACGGATATGGGAACATATCGAGGCAGTAATATTTCTGTCTTTTGCCGTTCTCGTCTTCTTTTACGTTCACCGGGTTCGCTGCCCAGTTCTCACGCCACTTTTTCTCAATTGCCTTATGATTATACGGTGTTGCCATCTTCTTTTCTTCCTTTCGTCTGAACCTTTTGTTATTGTATCATATCATGTAATTTTGTCAAGAATCGCTAGACGTCTTTATTCTGTTCTAACTTGACATTGAGTGTCATATCAAGCGCCGCTGCCATTCTCACCATCATTTCAAGCGAAGGATTGTAATTGCCACTTTCAAATCGGCTGATATTCGGACGTGAGATACCTGTTCGTTTCGCAAGCTCGTCCTGTGTCATCTTTCTTCCCTTGCGACACGCAACATATTGTTCAATTACTTCTTTTCTTATCTCTTTTTGTTTCACTTCAATCGTAATCTCCGTTCCATCCAAATCAAAGATAAAATCCATGTCTTTTGTTGTTCTCATAATCAACCCTCTGTTTCATAATAATCTTAAACTTTTATTATTGTATCACAAAAGAGGTGTAACGAACAGATATATTTTATAGAAATATTTTATCATATATTAGTTGCCCTTCTCGTTATTCTGATGTATAATAAAACATATTACATAACAAAGGAGTGATTCCCATGGTAAATTTATTAACAGGACAAAAAGGAAGCGGCAAAACACAGAAAATGATTGAAGCTGCGAACATTAAAGCAAAGGAATGTGACGGAAACGTAGTATTCATTAAAAATAGCCACAATGATACATATAGTTTATCTTTTGATATCAGAGCAGTCTGCATGGCTGACTATCCATCAATCAGTAATATTAGTGAATACACAGGATTTATTTACGGAATGCTTAGTGCAAACAGTGATATCCAAGTAATCTTTATTGATGGTATTTTAAAACAAAAAGGTATTGTTCTTGACGGAATGCCTGCATTCGTAGATACATTGAACAGCATTTCAAAAGCACATAACGTTGATTTCTATGTAAGCCTTAGCGCTAACAAAGAAGATTTAGGAATTGAAGTTGACAAATGTAATTTCTTAAATTAATCATCATATAAAAAATGGATGGGAATGACCCATCCATTTTTATTTTCCTATTTTACCGCTGTCACCACATTGGTCTTCTCACCAATCTTATATTCCAACGTAATATCCTGTCCAACCTCATACTTGATAATATCGATAAACTCAGCTACGGAAATATCAAAGATATCCTCTGAGCCTTCCACCATGATAAAGTAATGGGAATTGCCGCCCACAACGCCCTGTACAATTTTTGTAATCGCACCGGTAATTGTTCCGGTCTTGCGGTTATCTTCCACCACCTGAATACCTTCCTTCAGAAGCAGTTTCTGATATTCATCCTCGCATTCGCCGACTGTATCACCAATTCCTACCACCTGGTACTTTTGCACGTTAACCATCGCATATTTCTTCACAAGACCTGCATTGTCCTTGAGTGCGATAAAATACGTCGGTTCTCCACCAATATTAAGAAGCAGCGGAAATGTTGCAACGTATTTGAGGTTCTGCACCTGACCTTCAGCAGAAGCCATCGCAGAAGTCTCTGTAGCACCTTCAATCGCGTAGAACTTTGTCTCCATTGTTCTCTGATTCATCAGCACAAAGCCAACATTTGACTGGTCGCCGCTTACTGATGTCACACCGGTATATACCCACACATCATCATCGATAGCAAGATAATTGTATCCTTCTGTTGTCACAAGACAATCCTTCTGACCAAGAACACTATTAATGAATCCGTGCTTTAAAGTTCCATAATAGTCAAATAATGATACCAGCAAATCTGCCGAATATGCTCTGTCAATCCACTGTGGCACATCTTCTATCTTATAATCGATTGTCTCACCTGTAATCGCATTACAGAGAACCACGCGCCCTACTGTCTCACCGCCAAAGAGACCGATGTTAAACTTCTTCACCGGACAAACCCAGAACGGTGTGCCTTCTTCATCCACCTCAAAACTCAACTCATTGAAAATGTAGGTTGGATAGTTAAATCTCAGATGTCTGTAAATATTACGGTTAAAATACTCTGCCGTAGAATATTTAATTCCCCTTTCCAGCTTGACAAGTTCCGTCGACTGTGTCGCCATATCAATCATAATATATGCCGGAATACCTTCGGCCTGATTGGTCAGCCATTTAATTGGGCTAGCATATCTGAGTGGGGAAACACGTACCGGCTTATCCTTATAGTTAATCTGACTGTAGATTTCATCCACCTCAAACTGCGAAGCCATATCAATCATGCTGCCCATCTTACGATTGCCGAGAATCGTTGCAGATGCACGATCCAAAAGCGGAATCTGATCGTAAGACAATTCCTCAATATCTTTGGTAAACTCTCCATCATTTACCGTAAGTAACTTCTGATATTTCTTCGCATTTACGATTGGTGATGATAGAACTGAACCAATCAAATATACGGCAACCACCAAAAGCAAACATCCAATCCAGACCTTGACCACTTTTGACAACCGAATTTCTTCTAAGCCATAACGTTTTCTGACAACGTATACGACCAACGAAAGTCCTATCAACAACATGATAAAGAACCAAAGACCGGCTGCATGAATGTTAATTGCAGGAAGCGTAATATAATAATAGATTCCCGCGAACAAAAGCAATGCAATTGCTCCGATAAGTTTTATCTTGAAATTCTTCACAAAAAATCCCTCCTAGAATTTTTTTCTCCATAAATTCGGAGATAGTAACATTAACAATGGAAATACTTCCAAACGACCAATCAACATATCCGCACAAAAAACGAATTTCGACAACACGGAAAAATTAGAAAAATTCTCAATCGGTCCGACACCGGCCAAGCCCGGTCCAACATTGTTCAGTGTGGTAAGCACCCCACTAAACGTCGTTGTGAAATCATAATTATTCAGAGAAACAAGGAGTATAGACATAATAAAAACTGCTATATATGCAATAAAATACATATATACACCCTGCATCGTACTCTCGCTGACCTTCTTCTGATTAATCTTCACAAGATTTACAGACTGTGGATGAAGGAGACGCTTCATTTCACGTTTCACACTCTTGAGCATAATCAAAATACGGGACACCTTCATACCACCTCCGGTCGAACCAGCACAGGCACCGATAACCATCAACAAAAGAAGTATGCACTTCGAAAACTCCGGCCACAGATTGAAATCCGCTGTGACAAATCCGGTTGTCGTAATGATTGCCACCACTTGAAACACTGCATAGCGAAATGCCTTTAACGGCGTCTCATATACACTCAAAATATTCAGTGTAATCAAAACAGTTGCTCCAAGAATCACACCGAGATACGCTCTCAGCTCCTCATTTTTGAACACTGCTTTTATCTTCTTAAGAAGCAAGAAATAATATACATTAAAGTTAATTCCAAATAGAATCATAAATACGGTAATCACGCCATCAATGTAAGCACTATTATAGTATGCCACACTGTTGCTTCGATTATTAAATCCACCTGTGCCGGCAGTACTAAATGAATGAATCACACTGTCATACAGGCTCATTCCACCTACAAGGAGGAATATAACCTCAGTAATGGTCAAAACCAAGTACATCCCATAGAGAATCTTTGCAGTATCTCTTGCCTTGGGAACCAATTTATCTGTCTCAGGTCCCGGCACTTCAGCTCGCATCAGGTGCATCGAGTTCTTATCTTCCAAAGAGACAATCACCATAACAAAGACCAGCACACCCATACCGCCAATCCAGTGGGTGAAACATCTCCAGAAATTCATTCCCATCGACAGAGACGAAGCATCCGTCAGAATGGTAGAACCTGTAGTGGTAAAACCGGATACCGTTTCAAAAAAAGCATCTACATAAAATGGAATCTCTCCAGAAAGCCAGAACGGCAATGCTCCGAATAGCGACCACAGAATCCATGCACATGCAATAATGATAAATCCATCTCTTCCGTAAATCGTAGAATCCTTCGGCTTTTTCTTGCCAAATGCAAGATACACAACTGCCAGAATCACACTGGTTATTAAGAAGTATTTCCATCCTTCCTCATTATAAATCCACGACACAAATGCCGGAATGAAAAGAACCAACGCTTCCACACCCAGCATCTTGCCCAATATATACGTTGTCATTCTATTATTCATGGCTCATCCTCTATTCCAAAATATCCGCGATATCTTGAATCCTTCTCGACTTCGTTACAACAACAACGGTATCTCCCACCTGAATACAGTCATTACCACTAGGAATAATAACCTTGCGGTTACGACCAATGCAGGCAATCAGGTTATTTGCCTTAATCTTCAAATCTTTCAACGGAACCTTCGTATATTCCGTATCCTGCTTCACAACGAACTCCAACGCTTCCACGCGGTCATCTACCAGACGATACATCGCCTCTACATTAGCGCTTGCAAGCGAATTCTGTCTCGCACGAACATAGCTGAAGATAGCATCTGCAGTTGCTGTCTTCGCAGACACAATACTGTCAAGTCCCATACCGTCAACCATCTGTGCACGGGAATCCTCATTTACCTTAGCAACAATCTTGTGAACGCCCTCTCTCTTCGCGAAAAGTCCCATAATAATGTTCTCTTCATCCATACCGGTGAGTGCGATAAATGCATCTGCCTCACGCACACCTTCCTCTAAGAGAAGGTCATGGTCTGTCGCATCACCCTGAATGATTGTAACTTCCGGGAGTTGTTCACAGAGAAATTCACACTTGTCGCGGTTCAATTCAATCATCTTAACCTGCATACCCATGGTACAGAGGTTCTTCGCAAGATAATAACCAACTCGTCCACCACCGCAAATGAGTACATTCTTGATACGTTTCTTGCGATTGCCTATACGTTCAAAAAATTGCTCAATCTCCTTGTGGCTAGCCGCAATATGAAGCTTGTCCCCCGCATGAATCACAAATTCACCATCCGGGATAAAGACCTCCTGTCCTCTCTGCACGGCACACACCAATATCTTAATCTGGAATCTTTTATAAATATCTGCAAGCGTATTGCCCACTAACGTGTTCCCTTCACGTATTGGGAATTCCACAAGTTCCAATCTTCCCTTAACGAAAGTCTCAACCTTACTCGCTGCCGGGAAAATAAGATTTCTCGCGATTTCATTTGCAACCGCATATTCCGGATTGACAACCATGCTGAGTCGTAAATCTTCCTTCAAAATATCAATCTGTTTGTAGTAGATTGGATTACGAACACGAGCTATCGTGTGCTTTGCGCCAAGTCTTCTGGCAACCAGACAGCTGAGCATGTTCAGCTCGTCTGTCGAAGCACAGGCAATCACGAGGTCAGCATTTGCAACACCTGCCTCCTCCTGCACAGCCGCGCTAACACCATCTCCCGAAAAACAACTGATATCCAGGTTGTTAATCGCAGTCTTCAGCTTCTCTTCATTATTATCAATTAAAACCACATCATAATCATCTTCTGATAAATGTTTTGCAAGCTTATAACCTACTTTTCCATCACCAATAATTACAATCTTCATTGTTTTGTCCCTCATATTATCGTTCATTTATAGTAATATAAAATGAATTATAGCACTTTCGTAGAAAAAAACAAGGGCATGAAGTGAATCATGCCCCTGTCCTTGCGGAAATCCTTAGACCGACCTACAGTCTCCGGATTGTAAACATATTATTCTTCAGCTGCTCTCTTTGCAATTTCTTTTTCCTGAACATCTGATGGTGCTTGTTCGTAGCGAACAAATTCATATTCGTATGTTCCCCTACCACCTGTCATAGAACGAAGAACTGTACAATATCCGAACACACCTGTCATTGGGATGTCAGCCTCGATAATCTGGTTGCCACCTGCGATAGGGGTCATACCAAGTACACGTCCACGACGCTTGTTAAGATCACCCATAACATCACCAGTAAATTCATCAGGTACTGTAACTTTAATGTTAGCGATAGGTTCAAGGAGAACCGGACTAGCTTCCATGAAGCCTTTCTTAAATGCCTGAATAGTAGCTGTCTTGAACGCCATTTCTGAAGAGTCTACCGGATGGTAAGAGCCATCGTACAATACTGCTTTCACACCAACTACAGGATATCCGGCCAAAGGACCCTTCACTACTGATTCCTGAAGACCTTTTTCAACTGCAGGGAAGTAGTTCTTCGGAACTGCTCCACCAACAACGATCTGCTCAAATACGAAAGGAGTCTCAAGGTCGCCTGAAGGTTCAAATGTCATCTTAACGTGACCATATTGTCCATGTCCACCTGACTGTTTCTTATATTTTGTATCCACGTCAGATTTCTTGCGCAATGTCTCACGGAAAGCAACCTTCGGTGTTTCAAGAGCAACATCCACTTTGTAGCGGCTTGCAAGCTTGCTCACAACGATTTCAAGGTGTTGGTCACCCATACCATAGATGAGTGTCTGACGGTTCTCACTGTCATTCACAACCTTGAGTGTCACATCTTCTGCCATCATCTTAGCAAGTGCCTGAGAAACTTTATCCTCATCGCCCTTTGCCTTTACAACATATTTCATATATGTATATGGAACAGAGTATTCTGTCTTACCATACATTACCTGTGTATTCTTCGTAGAAAGACTATCACCTGTCTTAACACCTGAAAGTTTCGCAATCGCTCCGATATCACCTGCGTGGAGTTCCGGAACCTCTACCGGTTTATTACCAATCATGGTGTATAATTTGCCAAGCTTAGCCTCTGTATCATCAGATGTATTAAAGAGAACATCATCTCCCTTAAGAACACCTGAGCAAACCTTTACAAATGAGTATTTACGGATGAATGGGTCAACGATTGTCTTAAATACATATGCACTCTTAGATTTAGAGAAATCATAGTTTGCTTCGAAAATCTCATTTGTCTTGCGGTTGATACCTGCACAAGACTTCTTGTCAGGACTTGGGAAGAAGCGAACAATGTCAGACAATAAGTTCGCAACACCCTGAGCCTCTGTGTTAGAACCCATAGCTACAGGAACAATACTTCCGTCTGTTACAGACATACGCATCGCTGCACGAATCTCTTCTACTGAGAACTCTTCACCTGCAAAATATCTATCCATAAAGTCTTCACTTGTCTCAGCAACTGCTTCCATCAAAGCGTCACGACAAATCTGAAGGTTAGGCAGACAGTAATCAGGAATCTCACATTCCTCTCGTGAAGCAATACCTGTATATCTTCTACCTGCATTTTTAATAACGTTTACATATCCAACTAATTTTTCATTTTCACGAATCGGTTGGAAATGAGGTGCAATCTTCTTTCCGTATTTTGCTGTCAAATCTTCCACAACCTGACGGAAACTTGCATCGTCAACATCCATCTCTGTCACATAAATCATTCTAGGAAGTTTGTACTTGTCACAAAGTTCCCAAGCCTTTTCTGTTCCGACTTCTACACCTGCTTTACCGGAAACAACGATAACCGCTGCATCTGCTGCGCTCACTGCCTCTTCTACTTCACCTACAAAGTCAAAATAACCAGGTGTATCCAAC
>JAZNHX010000217.1:0-6905 GCA_045577115.1 Faecalimonas sp.
TCCTAAGACCGCTTGGCCTCCGACTTCCTGGACAGGTTAAAAACAGCATGCAGTTCAAGAAAGATGGATGTGAATACATCATCATCGGTAACTGCTCAGATTGTTCGAACACAGTTATGGGATCTGCTCCTAAGATGGGACTTAAAGTGTTCCACCAGACAGACCATGTTATGAGAACAATCGGTCACTCATTATACCGCTACCTTAAAGTTTCAAAACAGGTGGACCAGTTGCCAGAAGGCAAATAATCGTAAGGAGGAATTGTTATGTCAATTACAGCTGAAACAGCGAAAGCGCATGCAAAAGATCCTGCAGTGTTATGTTGTAGAGCAGAAGAAGGTATTACAATTGATGTTGCAAACCTTGAAGATCCAGCAATTTTTGATGATCTTGTAGATTCAGGGTTATTGAAATTAGATGGTTGCTTAACTATCGAAGAAGTAATCGGTGCTAAACTTCTTAAAACATGTGACTCTCTTTCACCACTTACAGCAGACGTTGTAGAAGGTGCAAAGGCAGCAGCTCCAGCAGCTGAAGAAGTTGTAGAAGAAGCAGCTCCGGTAGCAGCTCCAGTAGTAGCTGGCGCAACAACATCTGTAGCCGGTGGAACACTTAAGATTCACATCGGTGAAGGTAAAGACATCAACATCGAATTACCAATGGGAATCGGTGCAGGTGCAGCAGAAGTTGTAGAAGTTCCGGTTGCAGCAGGTGCAGCAGCTCCGGTAGCAGGTGCAGCAGCTCCAGTTGTAGAGGAAGAAAAAGTAATCAGAAGCTTAACAAGAAAACACTTCAAAGTAACAGAAGTAAAGAGAGGACCTGAAACAAAATTTGATGGTACAGTACTTTACATCCGTGAAGGAATTGAAGAAGAAGCAGCAGCTTCTCAGAAACTTGTTAACAGCTTGAAGATTGATATCATTACACCAGAACAATATCATACATACTCAGAGACAATCATGGACGTTCAACCAATCGCTACAAAAGAAGGCGATGCTGAGATCGGTACAGGTGTTACAAGAGTACTTGATGGCGTTGTAATGATGGTAACCGGTACAGACGCTAACGGCGTTCAAATCGGTGAATTCGGTTCATCTGAAGGTTACTTAGATGAAAACATTATGTGGGGTCGTCCGGGATGTCCTGAAAAAGGTGAAATCTTCATCAAGACAGAAGTTATCATCAAAGAAGGAACTAACATGGAAAGACCTGGTCCGTTGGCTGCTCATACAGCAACAGACGTTATCACACAGGAAATTCGTGAAGCTCTTAAGAAGTTAGACGAATCACTTGTAGTTGATACAGAAGAATTTACACAAGTTAGAAGACCTGGTAAGAAGAAAGTAGTTATCGTTAAAGAAATCATGGGCCAAGGCGCTATGCATGATAACTTAATCCTTCCTGTAGAACCAGTTGGTATTCTCGGTGGAAAACCTAACGTAGACTTAGGTAACGTTCCGGTTATGACATCTCCACTTGAAGTATTAGACGGATGTATCCATGCATTGACATGTATCGGACCTGCTTCAAAAGAAATGTCAAGACATTACTGGAGAGAACCACTTGTACTTGAAACATTACATGATACAGAAGTTGACCTTTGTGGCGTTATCTTTGTTGGTTCACCACAGATCAATGCTGAGAAATTCTACGTATCTAAACGTGTAGGTATGATGGTTGAAGCATTAGACGTTGATGGTGCTTTCGTTACAACAGAAGGTTTCGGTAACAACCACATCGACTTTGCATCTCACCACGAACAAATCGGTATGAGAGGCGTTCCTGTTGTTGGTATGTCATTCTGTGCTGTACAAGGTGCTCTTGTAGTAGGTAACAAATACATGACACACATGGTTGATAACAACAAATCTGAATCAGGTATTGAAAACGAAGTTCTTGGATGTAACACACTTTGCCACGAAGATGCTATCCGTGCACTCAACATGCTCAAAGCAGCTATGACAGGCGAAGATGTTAAGAAAGCTGAAAAGAAATGGAATCCAAACGTTAAGTCTACTAACATTGAGTTAATCTCAAATGTAACTGGAAAACCAGTTGAATTAGTAGCAAACGAACAATCATTACCAATGAGTGAAAAGCGTAAAGAAAAATACGACTAAAATTAGGTGACAAACATGAAGTATGGTGATAAAATCATTAAGATGGAAGGTGTAATCGTGGAGGTTCACGACGGCTGCGTAGCTATCGACCTCAAAGGACGCCTTGGATATTTAAAAGTGCCGATGCGTATGATGATTACAGATTATACGCTTAAGGTTGGTCAGGAGGTTGCATGGAACATGAGTTTTGTGGAACAACTCGGACCGGAAGTCAACGACAAATATGTGAGTAACTTAGACGTATACAATCGACGCCAAGCAGAAATGCGGGCAAAAAACGAAACAAATAATTAAGGAGGTAAAGACAATGAGTTTAACAATTGTTAAAGGAATGCAATCAGAAATTTTCGTTCCAATTACTCCACCTATGGTTTGGACTCCTGTAACAAAAGAGCTGAAAGACATGAAAGTAGCTCTTGCAACAGCAGCCGGTGTTCATCACAAAGAACAAAAGAGATTTAATCTCGCTGGTGACTTTACATGGAGAGAAGTTAGAAACGAGTGGAAATCAAGCGATTTGATGGTTTCACATGGTGGATATGACAACGGTGATGTTAACAAAGACATCAACTGTATGTTCCCTATTGACAGATTGAATGAATTGGCAGCTGAAGGATTTATCGGTTCTGTAGCTGACGTTCATGCAGGATTCATGGGTGGCGGCGGAAACCAGGAGAAGTTCAAAAACGAAACTGGTCCGGCTATCGCTGCTATGCTTAAAGAGGAAGGCGTAGACGCAGTTATCCTCACCGCTGGCTGAGGTACCTGCCACCGCTCTGCAGTATTGGTGCAGAGAGCGATCGAAGAGGCTGGAATCCCAACTATTTGTATTGCAGCTCTTCCACCGGTTGTACGTCAAACCGGTACACCACGTTCAGTAGCTCCGTTGGTACCTATGGGTGCTAATGCCGGTGCTCCGAACAATCCAGAACAACAGACAGCAATCGTAAAAGCAACATTAGAACAATTAGTTGCTATCGAAACACCTGGAAAGATTGTTCCATTGCCGTTCGAATACATTGCTAAAGTTTAATAAAAGTTTTGATAAGGCGAATGAGTTTTTCATTCGCCTTATTTATTTGCTGTATAAAAATATTAAAAAAATCAATAAATCGTTTGGAAAATTGGTAAAAGTATAGTATAATATTGTTAAGTATTTAACTTGGAGGTGGAAAATTGGCTGATAATATCAAAGACCTGAGACGTCTTGTGATTAAAGCATTCCATATGGATGAGGTGGAATGGGGAGACCATAATGAGATTACTCCCGATGGCAAGATGAAGGTCAGTAAAGAAATGATTGACGATTTGGTAGCATCAGAACCGTTAATCGAAAAAATTGACATTCAGATTATCAAGCCCGGTGACCACGATCGTTGGACGAATACAATGATGGATATTATCCCGATTTCGACAAAAGTTCTCGGGAAAATAGGTGAAGGAATCACGCATACAATTACCGGTGTTTATGTGATTTTAACTGGCGTGGATGTGAATGGAAAACAAACTCATGAGTTTGGCTCATCTGAAGGCAACATGAAGGATATGCTGTATTTGAACCGAGCAGGTACTCCCGGAGACAATGATTACATTATTTCCTTTGATGTGACATTGGCTGCAGGCATGGGACAGGAAAGGCCCGGTCCGACAGCTGCACACAGAGCCTGTGATGCATTTATTCAAACATATCGTGACAAACTGAAAAAGTTCAAAGGTGATCTTTGCACGGAACGTCATGAATATCATGATATTGTGCGACCGGGAAAGAAACGTGTGTTGATTGTGAAACAGGTTGCGGGGCAAGGTGCAATGTATGATACGCATCTGTTTGCAAAAGAGCCATCTGGTGTTGAGGGAGGAAAATCCATCATCGATATGGGCAATATGCCTGTGATACTGACACCAAATGAATACAGAGACGGTATTATCCGTTCGATGCAGTAGGAGGTGGAAGAATGGGAATTGGACCTTCAACAAAAGAAACTTCGTTACATCATTTCAGAGATCCGTTGCTTGATGTAGTATCAAAAGACACGGATGTAGATTTGATGGGAGTTGTACTGGTAGGCTCTCCTGACGGAAATGAAGAGAAAATGCTGGTTGGTACGCGAGCTGCCGTGTGGGCAGAATGTATGCGTGCAGACGGTGTGATTCTATCATGTGACGGATGGGGCAATAGCCATGTAGATTATACGAATACAATTGAACAGATTGGTTCTAGGGGAATCCCGGTAACCGGAATCACATTCAATGGAACGGTTGCGCAGTTTGTGGTTACGAATGATTACTTAGATGCAATTGTTGATATTAACAAGAGTGCAACGGGAGAAGAGACGAATGTGGTTGGAGAAAACAACATGACAGAGTTGGATTGCAAAAAGGCTTTGGCTATGTTGAAATTAAAAATGAGAAAAAAAGAAATGGATGAAAGGTAATTATTATGAGTGGAACAAGTATAGTAATTTTATGTACGATTATAGCATACATGTGTGTGCTGATTGGAGTAGGTTTTTACAATGGAAAGAAAAATAACGATAGTGAAGATTTTTATCTAGGCGGAAGAAAGATGGGACCGCTTGTTGTAGCTATGAGTGCAGAAGCAAGTGACATGTCAAGTTGGCTTTTGATGGGTCTTCCTGGTGTAGCATACTTAACAGGTGTAGCAGATGCTTTTTGGACAGCAGCCGGACTTGCAATTGGTACATATTTGAACTGGCTGATTGTATCTAGAAGACTTAGAAGATATTCTCAACATTTGGGAGCAATTACGGTTCCGAGTTTCTTGGCAAAGAGATTTCATGACAAGAAGAATATCATCACCGCAATTGCAGCACTTATGATTGTAGTGTTCTTCGTGCCGTATGTTGCTTCAGGCTTTGCAGCTTGCGGTAAGTTATTCAACTCTCTGTTTGGAATGGAATACATGACAGGCGTTATTGTATTTGCAGTGATTATTATTGTATATACTATCATTGGTGGATTTACATCAGTGGCAACAAACGACTTGATACAAAGTATTGTAATGTCAATTGCACTTATTTCTATCACCGTATTTGGTGTATCCAAAGCAGGTGGATTTGGTGCGGTAATAGACAATGCAAAAAGCTTAGAAGGATATTTCTCATTGACAGCAACACATGATGCGGCAAATAATACGGCAGTTGCATATCCATTCTTAAGCATAATTTCAACAATGGCTTGGGGTATTGGATATTTTGGTATGCCACACATTTTAGTTCGTTTCATGTCTATTGAGGATGAAAAGAAATTAGTTCTTTCAAGACGTATCGCATCCATCTGGGTAACAATTGCCATGGGTGTTGCAATTTTCATTGGTATCATTGGTCTTGGAATGACAAATGCAGGTTCTTTAGAAGCACTTGCAGATCCGGAAAGAGTTATTATTGCAATCTCAACATTGTTGAGTGAAAATGGAGCTTTGGCAGCCATCTTAGCAGGTGTTATCCTTGCAGGTATCTTGGCAGCTACAATGTCCACAGCAGACAGCCAATTGCTTGTGGCAGCATCTGGTGTATCTGAAAATATTGTACAAGATTTCTTCGGTAAGAAATTAACAGCAAAACAAAGTCTTTTGATTGCTCGTGGAACTATCTTAGTGATTTCTATCATTGGTGTGTTCCTTGCAAGAGACCCGAACTCAAGCGTATTTGGTATTGTATCATTCGCATGGGCTGGATTCGGTGGAGCATTCGCAGCTGTTATGATTTGTGCATTGTTCTGGAAACGTACAACACTTCCTGCTGCAATCGCCGGTATCGTATCAGGTGGTATCGTGGTATTTGTTTGGGAATACGTATTAAGCCCAATGGGCGGTGTTTGGGGTATCTATGAATTGCTTCCGGCATTCTTGGTATCTCTCGCAGTTATTGTAGTAGTAAGCTTATGCACAAAGGCTCCTTCAAAAGAGATTGTAGAAGAGTTTGAACAAGGTGTTAAGGTAAAATAAAATGGAAAATGTGAAATTACAGGAAAATAGTGATTTCAGAAAAGGTAAGTATGTTGTTCCGGTGAAGCGTGATGAGAAGCTATTAAAGACCTTTGTGAAATTCTCAAATCAAACACGTCATCCCAGAACAACAGTATACCTTGTGACTGTCGGTGCAATGTTGATTGCTCTGCCGATTGCTAATAAAGACATTGCACTTGCCGGCGTGATCATCTGTTACGTTATGGGAGCGTTAATGGTGCTGATGGGAGTGTTCAGACATCATATTGGCGTGTATATGTTAAAGAGTAATCCACAGACAAAATTAGACGAAGAACTTACATATATCTTCGGTAATACAGATGTTAAGACGGAGAGGAACGGCGAGCTTGAAAAATTAGGAAGTTATGCTAGCATCTATCGATTGTGGGAGGACGAAAAATTCTTCTACATCGGTATCAATGAAGATGACTTGGTTGTTCTCCCGAAAACGAACTTTGAGGTTGGAGATGTGAGTACATTCCGTGAGTATATCTTAGAGAAGAGTGGAGCAACATTTACATGGCAACCGAAGAGAGTAGATAATGTTATTAAGAACAACATCGCACAGTTCAAGTGGAGAATGCAAAAGCAAAAAGAAGAGACGAAATCAGAAGAGAAGTAATCATTTAGAAAGAATATTGAAAGGGCATTTGGAAAACCAAATGCCCTTTGTTACTTTATAGGAAATTGCTCACTTTATGAAAAAACAAAAAATTAGCCCATCAAAAAAGATGGGCACAAGAAACTAGATGATGATTAGAAGATATAAAAACCTTCAGCACCAATCTCATCATCAA